>JALSJZ010000112.1 GCA_026989135.1 Sedimenticola sp.
GCAACCCCACTATCGGTCTGTATAAAAAGTGAATATCTCTGTCATCATCCCCACCCATAATAGAGCCCACAGCATAAGCCGGGCGATTGAATCGGTATTGCAACAAAGCCTGCCCGCAGCAGAGATCATTATCGTTGATGACGGCTCCAGCGATAACACGGCCACGTTGATCCATGAACACTTTCCCGACTGCCGCTACCTGCACCAAAAGAACCAGGGGGTCAGCAGTGCCCGCAACCGTGGCATCAGAGCGGCAAATAGTGAGTGGCTGGCCTTTCTCGACTCCGATGATGAGTGGATGCCAGAGAAGCTGGCGGCACAGGCCACCGCACTGAAGCACAACCCAGGCATGCGCCTCTGCCATACCGAGGAGATCTGGATTCGTAACGGCAAACGGGTCAACCCCATGAAAAAACATGCCAAAAAAGGGGGGTGGATTTTTCAACACTGCCTGCCGCTGTGCGCCATCTCTCCCTCCTCTGTCATCCTGCATCACTCGCTCTTCCAGACCATCGGGCTGTTTGATGAGAGCCTGCCCGCCTGCGAGGATTATGATCTCTGGCTGCGCATCTGCGCCTTCCACCCCACGCTGTTTATTAAAAGGCCCCAGATCATCAAATACGGTGGTCACGAGGATCAGCTCTCCCGCCAGCACTGGGGGATGGATCGTTTTCGAATTCAGGCGCTGGAGAAGATCATTGCCCACCCACAACTCTCCCCCGCTGATCGGCAGGCAGCCACCGAGATGCTCATTAAAAAGGCCGGCATACTGGCTCAGGGCGCCATAAAGCGCGGCAAACAGACACAGGCCAATGCCTATCTGGCAATACAACACCGCTATCAGCAACGGATCCAGGAGAGCTGCCAATGAGCACGCACCCCTTCAACCTTGTGGTCGCACTGCCTGCAGAGTCCAAACCCTTGATTGCCCACTTTGGACTCAAGCGGCAACAGCCCGACGGCGACTTCCCCATCTATCAAAAAGGTGCCATCTCGTTGATTCGCTCCGGCATCGGTAAAGCCGCCGCCAAAAAGGCTACCCGCACACTTTTAACTCATCAGCAGGAAGAGCACATCTGGATCAATCTGGGCATTGCCGGGCATGCCTCTCGCCCGATCGGTGATATGGTTCTGGCTCAGCACACCCTGGATGAGGCATCACAGCAGCAGTGGGCACTCCCTTCAGATCTTGACCCACCCTGTGAATTGGAGAGGTTGACCACAGTGAGTCAACCCGAGTTTGACTATACCCGACCCGGTGCATTCGATATGGAGGCTGCCGGATTCCTCTCGGCGCTGGATGGCAACGGCTACTGCCTGAAAATCATCTCTGACAACCGCCACCACCCTGGGCACGGCATGAGAGCCAAATGGGTTTCACAACTGATCAAAGAACAGCTCGGCAAAATCGAGCAGTTCATGGGGCAACTGGGTCACCAGAGATGAGACTGAAACAGAGAAAAGTGGTCGTAACCGGTGCCAGCCGGGGCATTGGCCGGGCCATTGCAGAGCAGCTGCTGCAGGAGGGTGCCTCAGTGATCGGCATTGCCCGCAGTTTCGACCCATGGAGCAACCACCCAAAACAGCTCTTGCCACTGCAAATGGATCTCACACAACTGGATGAGCTGCCCGCACAGATCAAGCAGCTTGCCGGTCAGCACCCGGATATTGGTGGCGTTGTTTTTAATGCCGGAGAGGGGCGATTTGGTTCGCTGGAGGAGTTCTCTCCATCGCAGATCCGCCATCTGATCGACCTCAATCTCACCAGCCAGATCCTGTTGGCGCGCGAGCTGCTGCCCAACATGAAACGCCAGCGACGGGGTGATCTGATCTTTATTGGCTCAGAGGCTGCACTGAGTGGTAGCCGCAAGGGTGCCCTCTACTGCGCCACCAAATTTGCGCTGAGAGGGTTTGCCCAATCACTGCGCGAGGAGTGTTCCAGCTCAGGCATCAGAAGCACCATCATCAACCCCGGCATGGTCAAGACCGGCTTTTTTGACAGCCTCTCTTTTGAGCCGGGTGAGGCGGAAGAGAACTACATCCTGCCGCAGGATATTGCCGATGCCGTGCTCACCATTCTATCTGCACGGCAGGGAACCTGTTTCGATGAGATCAATCTCTCACCGCTGAAGAGGGTGGTTAAATTCAAATAGCCAGTTCAACGACCTCAACTTCATCCCCCGCCACCCGCCATTTCAGATCAAAATCATACAGGCGCATCCCATAGATCCGCTCTGATTGGGATCGATTTTTATAGGCCGGACGCGGGTCACACCTCAGCAGCTTTACAATCAAACACCTCAGCTCAACGCCATCATCACGCTGCCGCAGCTGTGCTTCAGCCGTTTCACTAAACCGCACCTCTTTACTGACCTGGGGCGGCTCAGCGGCATAACCACTACGAGCCTCTGGAATGCTGTCAGCATAGGGAATATAGGGTTTGATATCCAGCACTGGCGTCCCATCGAGAAGATCGAGGCCCGACAGCAGCAGCTCTACCCTGCCCTGCTGATGGGAGGTGCCATCCAGCGCCACAACAGAGAGTCCAAT
Source organism: Sedimenticola sp. (assembly GCA_026989135.1). GTDB lineage: Bacteria > Pseudomonadota > Gammaproteobacteria > Chromatiales > Chromatiaceae > WFXD01. The sequence continues at coordinate 2,551 of JALSJZ010000112.1, forward strand.
CGGATTGGGGCGAAAGGGCGAGCGGCTGGCAAAGACCCCGACACGACGATTCCCTCCCAGCCTGGGCGGCCGCACCTGTGGCTGCCACTGATCCCGCATGGCCTGGTGAAAGATAAAGGTCAGCCAGATATGAGAGAACGCCTCCAGCCCTGCAAAGGCTTCAATGCAGTTATAGGGCGGCAACAACTCCAGCCTTGCCTTTGCCTCAGGCACCAGCAGCGGCTGCCGCGGGATGCCAAATTTCTCCCGAAACGGAGAGTGGACAACCCCTATGGGGGTCAGGGAATAATTCATTAAACAACCTGCTTTTTTATATTAGAATATGCGCTCACCCAGCCACCCACTGATTGCCAATGCACGCCTATTATCTCTGGATCAAACACACCCACATCACCATGGTCGCCATCACGACCATCTTTTTTGCCATACGATTCCTCTGGATGGTCAAGCGCCCTGTGCTGCTCCAGCAGCGCTGGGTAAAGAGATTCCCACCTGTCATCGACACCATCCTGCTGGCCAGCGGCATCACCCTGGCCGTACTCTCTCACCAATACCCCTTGCAACAGCCCTGGCTGACTGCAAAGGTCACTGCGCTGATTGCTTACATCATTTTGGGCATGATTGCCCTGAAGTGGGGGTCAACCCTGCGCATCCGCATCATCGCCGGTATTTTTGCCTGTGCAACTGTCGGCTACATCATCTCTTCGGCACTGACCCGAAACCCTTTCCCAATCAATTTATTGTTTACATAGCAAAAATATTGAAACCCGGCCTGAAATTACGTTAGGATCTATCGACATCCATAATTATAGAGTTCATGTGTCAGGCAGCACATTTTAACCCGGATGTTTCACAGGTTTGCACGATAACCGCGCAAATTCATGAAGCACCCGGGTTTATACGGACAGGGCGCAAAGAATTCACACAGACCATCTTATGACCATCAAATTCAACCGCATTGGCTGCATCACTATCATTGCATTATTGGCACTGCTTGTTCCACTGACCTCGGCAGCCGCAAAGCTTACCCTGGCCGAAGGCATCAACAAAGCAGGGCGCCAGCGCATGCTGACGCAACGCATGGTCAAGGCCTACACCCAGATGGGTATGGAGCTGCGCTATCGCAAATCAGAGAAGCAGCTCAATGCGGCCATCGACCTGTTTGACACCCAGCTGGATGAGCTGCAACAGTTCGCCATTACCCCCGAGGTCAAGGCCGGGCTGGCCAAGGTCAAAAGACTCTGGGAAGAGGTTAAAGAGACGGTCTCAGCTGAGGTGGCGAGAGAGCGGGTTGAGCAGCTGAGGGCGGACGCTGAAGCTCTGCTCATCGCAAGCCACGAGGTCGTTTTGATGCTGCAGGATCTCTCCGGCACCGAGCAAGGCAAACTGGTCAATATTGCAGGCCGCCAGCGCATGCTCTCCCAGCGTATTGCCAATCTCTACCTCCTTCAGGCCTGGGGCTTTGAAAAAGAGCCCTATATCACTGATTATCAAACTGCTATCAATGAATTTGATACGGCATTGAATCTCCTCAAAGAAGCGCCTGAGAATACCAAAAAAATATCCGATGCACTCGACAAGGTATCACTGCAGTGGGGGGTTTTTCAGCATAGTGCGAAGCTGAAAAAGGGGAGATATATCCCTGCATTGATCTCCCGCTCAGCCGATAAGATACTCGTTCAGATGAACACGATTACCGGGATGTATACCCTGCTACCGGCCAAGTAGGTAGTCAGAAACAGGGCGGCCGGTTATCCAGAAACGACGCAGCCCTGGTCGCCCTATCTGAAATCGCTGCCCGTTACAGGGGTAGAGGCTCAGCCGCCCAATCTCTTTTTTCTGTAGCATCCGCTGTAGCGCAACCGCCCACAGCTCGAACTCACTCAACCTGCTCACCCAGCTCTGAGGATCTGCATCCAGCACCGTGCGCAGTAATGAGGAGTAGACGACCAGGCAGGAGCCGCCACCCTGCCACTGTGCCAATGCATCCAATGACAGCGCATGACACTCTGTTTCAGATAGCCGTGACAGCCCCTGGCTCAGCACATCATCCGCCAGCACCATACTGAAGCAGGCCTTTCCGCTGTCCGGCAGACAACCACCACCCGAGAGCCAGATGCCGTTGATTGGCAAGAGATGATCCGCCTCCCGCTGCCTGTTGACATCTGCTGAATGAAACAGCATCTGGATCTCATTCAACATCGAACGCCAGTGACCTGCCTCAGCCCCGCAGGGCAGGTATTTGTCGACATTGCGCCCGACGACATCCGTCAGAGGGGTGGTTGTTACAGCCGGCTCTGTGGGTAACCGCAGATACCAACGGTTTGGGTGCAGTGCCTCTATATGCCATCCATCCTGTGCAAAGTGCCGGTTAAAAATCGCTGCCAGCTCATCGGCATCTTCCGGGCGAATATCCAGCATCGGCGCATCAAACAGCAGCAGTCGGTCTGCTGTTGGCTTCAGAAAGACTGGATCAGCATGCAGCCAGAAGGCACTATCCGGTTCACCCCCCTCGGCCAGACGGGAGACCGCAGCCGATGGCAGATCACCGTTCGGCTCACAGGGCAGGCCAAACAGCTCGAACAGGGTTGATTCAAACGAATCTCCGGCTGCCTCAGCCACTTCAGCACGCGCAAGCAGCCGCTCCAATATCGGCGCTGACGGTTTCAGGGCAAGCTCTTTTAGGCCGGGCATCGGGCCAAACAGGCCGGGAACCACGAGATGAAGATGAGAGGTCACAAGGCGGGGCGCTGGCGGGACTAAAGTCCCACTTCCAAGAACAGCAGAAGCGGGACTTCGCCAAAAGCAGCTGCTTTTGGCCGCCCTGCCTGCGCGGTCATGACAATGTAAAGAGTTTCATAAACAGCCTGTCTATTCAGACATATTATCCAGAATGGCGTGCTTTACCGCTTCCAGCTCGGCGTCCACTGTGATCATCGAGCCGGAGCACTGCTTGATAGCCGTATCAGGATCTTTCAGGCCATGTCCGGTCAAGGTGCAGACAATCTTGCTTCCCTGCGGGATTTTGCCACTTTTTATGTCACGCAGGGCACCTGCCAGGGAGGTGGCCGATGCCGGTTCACAAAAGACCCCTTCATTTTGTGCCAGCATCTTCTGTGCGGCGAGGATCTCATCATCGGAGCACTCATCAAACCAGCCGCCAGACTCATCCTTCACCTTCCAGGCCTTCTCCCAGGATTGCGGATGGCCAATGCGGATGGCCGTGGCCACCGTCTCGGGGTTGTCCACCATCTTGCCACGCAGAAACGGGGCGGAGCCATTGGCCTGATAGCCGACCATAACGGGGGCATTATTGACGATGCCATGCTCCCTGTATTCACAGTACCCCATCCAGTGCGCCGTAATATTGCCGGCATTACCTACGGGCAGGCAGTGGTAGTCCGGAGCAGACTCAAGCTCATCCATGATCTCGAAGGCGGCGGTTTTCTGGCCTTGCAGGCGAAAGGGGTTGATGGAGTTCACAATCGTCACCGGCGCATGCTCAGCAACCTCTTTTACCAGCTGCATGCCGGCATCAAAGTTGCCTTTGATCTGGATTACGACAGCGCCGTGCATCATCGCCTGCGCCAATTTGCCCAGCGCAATCTTGCCATCAGGAATCAGTACAAAGGCGGTGATGCCGGCGCGTGCCGCATAGGCTGCGGCCGAGGCGGAGGTATTGCCGGTTGAGGCGCAGATAATCGCTCTGCTGCCCTCCTCCACCGCTTTGGTCACGGCCAGGGTCATGCCGCGATCCTTGAAAGAGCCGGTGGGGTTCAACCCTTCGTATTTGACATAGATATCAACATCTTTGCCGATCAGGCCGGGGATGTTATTGAGCCGGATAAGTGGCGTATTTCCCTCACCCAGGCTGATGAGGCGGGTGTCGTCATGCACCGGGAGGCGGTCGCGGTATTTATTGATCAGGCCGGTGTAACGGGTTCTAAATGGCATGGTGGTTTCTCGAATTCTGTTTAGCGATTAATAAATTTAGCCGTCAAGCTGCTCCATCCGAATGCGCATCACCTCGCCATTGATGCACTCCAGCGCTTCAATTTTTTCGATTGCGGCATTCATCTGTCTCTCCAGCACGCTGTGGGTCAGCATAATAAGCGGCACATGTGTCTCACCGGCCCCAGGCTCCCGCTGCTGCATCGCTTCGATGCTAATGCCAGCCTCGCCCAGGATACCGGCAACCTGCGCCAGAACACCCGGTCGATCCGCTGCCTTCAGGCGCAGATAGTAGGCGGTGACCACATCCTCCATCCCCAGCACCGGCAGATCAGAGAGCTCATCCGGCTGAAAGGCCAGGTGCGGCACACGGTTTTCGGGGTCACTCGTCAATGCCCGCACCACATCCACCAGATCGGCAACCACTGCCGAGGCGGTTGGCTCCGCACCCGCTCCCGCGCCATAATAGAGCGTAGGCCCTACCGCATCACCCTGAACCAGCACGGCATTCATCACCCCATCCACATTGGCGATCAGTCTGCGCTCTGGGATCAGCGTGGGGTGCACCCGCAGCTCCACACCCTTTTGCGTCTTGCGTGCGATTCCCAGATGTTTGATGCGGTAACCCAGCTCACCTGCATAGATCACATCCTGCTGCTCAATCCTGGAGATCCCTTCGGTGTAGGTCTTCTCAAACTGCAGCGGGATACCAAAGGCAATAGAACCCAGAATCGTCAGCTTGTGTGCGGCATCGATACCCTCTACATCAAAGGTGGGATCGGCCTCCGCATAGCCCAGCGCCTGGGCCTCGGCCAGCACATCCTCAAAATCTCTGCCCTTGTCCCGCATCTCGGAGAGGATAAAGTTGCCGGTGCCGTTGATGATGCCGGCAAGCCATTCGATCTGGTTGGCTGCAAGCCCCTCTCGGACGGCCTTGATAATCGGGATGCCGCCTGCCACACCCGCCTCGAAGGCCACGGTGACACCCTTTTTCTGTGCTGCGGCAAAAATCTCATTACCGTGCAGCGCAATCAGCGCCTTGTTGGCAGTCACCACATGCTTGCCGTTCTCGATCGCCTTGAGCACCAGCTCACGGGCGGGTGAGTAGCCGCCGATCAGTTCAATAATGATCTCCAGCTCAGGATTCTCAACCAGGGCAAAGGCATCCTCCAGCACCTCGATATTCGCTATCCCCGGCACGCTATCCGGGTCATATTCACGGGCGGCCGCCTGGACAATCTGGATCTCACGACCGGCTCGTCTGGCGATCTCACAGGCATTTTTCTGCAGCACACGAAAGGTGCCGCCACCCACGGTACCCAGCCCCATCAATCCAACCTTGACTGGCTTCACTCTTCTTCTCCCCAGATTTTTTGTTTGACCATTCTACTCAATCTCCAGCAGGCCATCCTGGCGAAACATATCCCGAACGCCGCGCACAGCCTGGCGGGTGCGATGCTCATTCTCGATCAGGCCAAAGCGCACATGGTCATCACCGTGCTCACCAAAACCGACGCCGGGCGAGACCGCAACCCTGGCATCCTTTAACAGCTTTTTGGAAAACTCCAGCGAACCCATCTCTCTGTACGGCTCAGGGATGGGCGCCCAGACAAACATGGTCGCCTTGGGTCGCTCAACCGGCCAGCCGATAGCTGTCAGCCCATCACAGAGCACATTGCGCCTCAGCTCATACATATCACAGATCTCTTTGACACACTCCTGCGGCCCCTCCAGCGCGGCAATCGCTGCCACCTGGATCGGGGTGAACATGCCGTAGTCCAGGTAGGATTTGATACGTGCCAGCGCTGCGATCAAGGTCTTGTTGCCACACATGAAGCCGACCCGCCAGCCCGGCATGTTGTAGCTTTTGGAGAGTGAAAACGACTCGACTGCGATCTCTTCCGCACCCGGTATTTCAAGGATTGAAGGGGCCTTGTAGCCGTCAAATACAATGTCTGCATAGGCCAGATCATGAATCACCCAGATATTATGCTCACGGGCAATCTTGACGATCTTCTCAAAGAAATCCAGCTCCACACACTGGGTCGTGGGGTTGCCGGGAAAGTTCAGCACCAGCATCTTCGGACGCGGCCAGGAGTCGGTAATCGCCTCCTCCAGCTTGGCGAAGAAATCCACCCCCGGCACCATCGGCACATGACGAACGTCTGCCCCGGCAATCACAAAACCGTAAGGGTGAATCGGATAGGCCGGGTTCGGCACCAGCACAGAGTCACCCGGCCCCATCGTGGCCAGAGCCAGGTGCGCCAGCCCCTCTTTGGAGCCGATGGTGACGATGGCCTGTGTCTCCGGGTCAAGCTGTACATCGTAGCGATCCCGGTACCAGTTGCAGATCGCCCGGCGCAGGCGGGGAATACCCCGTGACATGGAGTAGCGATGGGTATCTTTCCGACTCGCCACCTCGACCAGCTTATCGACAATATGCTGGGGCGTGGGCTGATCCGGATTGCCCATGCCGAAGTCAATAATATCCTCCCCTCGGGCGCGGGCTTCCGCCTTCAGATCATTGACAATATTGAAGACATAAGGCGGCAAGCGATTGATTCTGCGAAACTCTTCCATATCCGGTGTTGGCACGGGAACCTCTATGATACTTGATAATGACGGCGGAAAAACGCGCACACTACCGCAAAAGCAGACAAAATGTCAATAAAATTAGACGGATAGAAGCTCTATTGCCAAAATGATTACAGCAACATCTGCTTGTCAGAAACGGCCATTAGCTGCTATGTTGCCGCGATGAAAATCTCACTCGCCGCCACTCACCAGAAATTTGCTATTCGAGCCTACGAGAAGGGTCAACTGATTATCAATGAACAGGCCTACCGCAATAATCTGATTATCATGCCAGAGCAGCTGATACCCGACTGGCGACCACAATCAGTTGAGGATCTGACCGCAGCAGATTTTGATGAGCTGCTGGCGCTCAAACCCGGCATGATTATTCTGGGCACCGGAGAGCGGCAGATATTCCCTTCCGCTGCGCTCTATGCCAAAGTGACAAACGCAGGGATCGGGGTGGAGGTTATGAACACCCCCGCAGCCTGCAGAACCTATAATATTCTGATGTCTGAGGGGCGTTCGATAGCCGCGGCGCTTATGATGCTTTAACCGGCCCCTGTAATGCTTTAACCGAATCCGGCTTTGGATAGAGTTCGACCATGCTGGCGGATATCTTACCCTGTGTTGCCTGATGCATGGCATCGATCTCCATCATGATCAGCACCAGAATGGTCACCATCACCGGCAATACGCCAACACCACCAATCATCGCCTTGACCGCGACATCCATCATCCCCAGATGGGTGTATGCGACCCAGCCTAGCAGAGCAACGATCACCAGCAGCAGCATCACAGCCAACAGCGTTCGACTGCGTTTAACGCAGAGCTGCCAATGGCACATGACGAACCATGACTCCTCTGTAGATGCACGCTTGGCTCGCCACATCGTATATGCAACCACCGCCAGGGAGATCAGCGGAACCAGGGCCAGAGGCTGCCAATAGGAACCTGCCACACCCAGTGCTGACACAAACCCGAGGATATGATTACCAATAAGATTGGTTAAAAATATCTCATGCGGTATTTTTGCCTTCTGGCGATCTTGTTCTGATATCTCATATTCCATAGCGACCACATCCCCTATAACAAGGGAGCCACGATCCGTAGCCCCCTTACAGGCATAACCTGTGGCCTATAGATCTTCAGCATGTTCAGCCAGATAGGAGGCTACGCCCTCACCAGAAGGCTTCATACCTGCATTACCTTTCTGCCAGCCTGCGGGGCAGACCTCGCCATGCTCTTCAGTAAACTGCAGTGCATCCACCATGCGCAGCATCTCATCCACATTGCGACCCAGTGGCAGATCATTGACCACCTGATGCCTGACCACGCCCTCTTTATCAATCAGAAAAGAGCCGCGTAGCGCAACTGCATCGTTCAACAGCACATCATAATCACGCGCAATCGATTTAGTGATGTCGGCAACCAGTGGATATTGAATATCACCAATACCACCGTTGTTTACATCGGTATTCTTCCAGGCCAGGTGTGAAAAGTGGGAGTCCACAGAGATACCGACAACCTCAACACCACGATCCTTGAACTCCTGCAGACGGTGGCTGAAGGCGATCAGCTCGGAGGGGCAGACAAAGGTAAAATCCAATGGGTAGAAAAACAGAACCACATACTGTCCCTTGTAGTCCGACAGGGTGAGATCCTTGAATGTGTTATCAGGCATTACAGCTTGCGCTGTGAAATCAGGGGCGGGCTGGGTGACAAGTACACTCATGACATTTTCTCCAAGTGGGTAGATATTTCCAGGAACAGCGGCTACAATATGGCAACATTATTGATGATACCAAATCAAGAGTCAAGAGGCATTTCGCAATATGATAACCAATCTAGCCGGCACACAAATCCGGGCCATCAGAGCCAGTCGCAACCTGACACAGCAGCAGCTTGCTGATCTGGCCAAGATACCGCGCGCAACACTGGCAAGCGTGGAGAGGGACGACGGAAACCCAAGCCTTGCCGTGGTTTTCAAGATCGCTTTGGCGCTGGGAACAACCGTTGATGACCTCATCATAGAGGAGCACCAGCGGGTGCAGATGATACCCAAGGCCGGCATGCCCACATCGAAATCAGAAGATGGCTGCTACCACGCAACCATCGTCTCTCCCCCAGACTCAAAACATCTGCTACAGCTGGTTTTTACCCTGGATCCCGAAGGCGCTTATGAAGGCAAACCCCACCCTCCTGGCAGCGAAGAGTATCTGCATATCTTAAAGGGCGAGGTTATTATTAAGGTTGCCGGTGAAAACATACATCTGAAGAGCGGTGACAGCGCACGCTTTGGTGGCAACGTGCATCATATCTATCACAACCCCACGAAAAGCACTGCCATGGGGTTTGTCACCATTCTGGAAAAACAGACTTAGAGCCTGCTCAAAAAACATAACCAACTGATATTGCTATAATAATATGCGGATTTTCGGTATAATATGCACGAAAAACAAGCCAACAGCAGCGGAAACCGTGCAGCCATGATCCGTTATCAGAGC
>JALSJZ010000113.1 GCA_026989135.1 Sedimenticola sp.
TCTCTTTTCCATAAAGGAAACCGTTCAGCAGCAATCGCTTTCTCCATGCTTATGTTACAGTGGTCGGTGATATATTCTTCAATCGTCATCATTTCATTCATGTTGAATTTACCCATTTAAGCAGATATTAAACGAGTATGAAAATTTTTCAGCAATAAATGCAAGCTTTTTTTGCTGAAAATACAATTTATTCTCAGCATTATTAAGACGCGCCTTCGGGGGCGCATAATTCAGGTTTATCATTTTTTTCAGAAATAATGATGGCAACTTATGGTGCTCACTATAAGGCGTTATTCATTGTGTTATTAACTCCTTGTTGGATTCCAGTTGGTACACCTATGCTATTTTCCATATACTGCCCTGGATAATAAATACTACGGCACCCAATACTGGGTGTTTTCGCCTCCAAGTCCCAACTCGGTCGGGTTGCATATTTCCCTGCCTCTGTAAGCAGTGTTGGCTGGAAACAGCGCTGTCTGCGGCGTGGCCAACTATCAAAATCTATGCGGCTGCTGAGTCAATCCGTTACACTGCCCCCCGTCTTGAAATGTTCTTATCAGGGGAGAAGGGGATGAAGGGTCAACAAGCAGGTATACGCAAGGGCATTTATGGCTTGCTGAATAGCGGGCTGGCTACCTTATTATTGTGTTTGAGCTGTTTTGCTAATGGTGAAAATTTAATTGATATCTACCAGCTTGCGGTAGAAAACGATCCTACCTATAGGATGGGCTTTCATCAAAATAATGCATCCTCAGAGGTTTATAAGCAGGCACGCGCCTTGCTATTGCCTACAATAGATCTGGAGTACAGTGAAACCGAGACTTCCCAAACGATTAACAGTTCGGACAACGCTGTTTTTGGCTCTGGCTCAACTGATTTTCCCACCACTGAATACACGATCACGATCAACCAGTCAATCTATAGCTATGCCAACTGGGCCGGTTTTACACAAGCCAAGACTGAGGTAAAGCGAGCTGCATCAGAGTTGGAGGATGTTCGACAGGATCTCCTGTTGCGGGTGGCAGAGCGCTATTTTGCGGTATTGATGCAGCAGGAGAATCAAGAGTATGTGGTTGCCGAAAAGAGTGCCATTAAGCAGCATTACAACCTGGTGCAGGTTAAACATAAAGATGGTCTGGCTCGTATCACTGATTTGGCAGAGGCGGAGTCCCGCTATATGCAGGCAGTAGCTGATGAGATAGAGAGCGGTAATGATCTGGATGACAGTTTGTGGGGCATTAAGGAGATTAGTGGGCAGCTGCCAAATGATCTGCAGAGGCTGTCGAATCAGCTCAGAATGACCAACCCACAGCCAGCTGATTTTAATGAGTGGGTGCAGCTGGCCTATGAGCAGCATCCTCGCATCATGATGTTACGGCAAGCGATAGAGGTTGCCAGGCATGAGGTTCGGCGTCAAAAGGGAGGGCATTATCCGACCCTGGATCTGGTGCTGAGCCGCAATCAGCGTGAAACAAAGGGCTCTCTGTTTGGAGGAGGCAGTGATGTAGAGACCCAAGACATTATGTTTCGATTGAATGTGCCCATTTTTGCTGGGGGCGCAGTCTCTTCCAAGTCCAGAGAAGCAGCAGAGTTGCACAATAAGTCCAAAGAGAAGCTGACATTGGAGATGAGGGCGCTGGAGCGTGAGACGCTGGTGGCTTATCAGGGAGTTGTCGGTGCGATTGCCCGGGTTGAGGCCTTGCAAAAGTCAGTGCAGGCTCAAGAGTTGGCTGTACATGCAAAAAGCACTGCCTATGAGGCGGGCTTGGCGACTACGCTTGCTGTCTTGGACTCAGAGAGAGATCTCTATCTTGCGCGCCGGGACAGCGCCCAGGCTCGTTATGACTACCTCCTTTATACGCTTAGGCTGAAACGAGCCGTGGGTTCGCTGAGTGAGGCCGATCTCTCAGCAATCAATGAGCTGCTGGATGAGGTTGCAGTGAGAGAAGGCGGGGTGAGCCTTAGCGCCCTTAATTACGTTTCGTTAATCCGTGATGCTGGATTGCAGGAGCAGGATATTCGAGTGATGGCTGATTCAGACGCCCCGGACTCAAGCAGTATGGATCTGAGTATTGCAGAATCACCACCCCTTGTCACAGTGCTTACCAAATCACCAGTTTCCGACCATCAGGAATATTTAAGTGATTGTCTTTTCTGAGCTTTTCCAACACTTCATCTAGCGTATCGCCCTGTACCCCACTATCAAGCCTTTCCAACTCAACTTCGAGGATTCGGCCCCGCTGGCGAATACATCCTGGCTGGGTCAAGATATGCCGGATCAGACTTAAGGTTTCATCCGCTTTCGGGTGAAATTGACAAAAAATAAGCTGCAGCCATTTTTCACAATTGTAGTTCATGGTTTTTACCAAGTTGATGAACAATATTTGAGGAAAAAATGCAACCACCATAAAGAATCTATATGAATAAGAATTATTCGTATTTATAAAGTGCGAACTGTAGCTCTCATTCATTCATCAGCGAGAGTTTTGCAAGAGGCTCATGTTTTAACTTATTAATCATGCTGTTATTGCATAAGCGTGAGTCCGGCCCCGGCAAATCCAGCAACCTCCAGAATCCCCTGTATTTCAAAAATGCTTAGCAGGATGGCAACATGCTAAGTATGGGCTCTTCGATTCAAAAGATAGCGCCTCTCACCAAATTCATGAACCCTGCCGCCCTGAGTTGTGCGAGAAATGTGGATTAATTTCTGCCATGCTTACCGGGAAGGACGTGTTTCAATTGCTCTGGACGAGCAGTAGACGCTTTGATTCAGCTTCATTTCAGCTAAGGCGATTATATTGTTTGCTACCGACCTCCTGGGCTGAAGACAATAGAGATGCCCAGCCGGTTAAAACCACCTGAAACCACGGGATAGAACCATCTATATGAGCACGGGAACCCTAGCGCTGATCATCTTTGTTGCCATCCTGGCTCAGGTGGCAATTGCTGCACTGATTGGACTCTACCGGCGCAAGCAGCAATACCAGGATCTGGCATCTCGTATGGATGAGCTGCAGGGCGCTGCTGAGCCGCAGCCTGCCACATCAAGTGCTGCTGTAACTGTTTCATCTGAAGCAGCAGGTAAAGCGCCACCTGCCTGGCAGGGCTTCAAGGGTTTTGTTGTGCAACGCAGGGTTATGGAAGATACGGCAGAATCCATCTGCTCCTTCTATCTGGTGCCCGTAGATGGCCAGCCACTGCCCTCGTTTAAACCAGGCCAGTTTCTTACCTTCAAGCTCCAGATCACAGACCCAATAACCTGTGAAACAAAAAGCATCGTGCGTTGTTACTCCCTGTCGGATAGCCCGCAGCCGGACTACTACCGGGTCACTATCAAGCGGGTTCCACCACCAGCCAATCAACAGGATATACCGCCTGGCTGCTGCTCCAACTACTTCCATGATCATGTGCAAAAGGGGATGCAGCTTTCAGTCAAGGCACCATCCGGCCACTTTTACCTTGTAGAGAGAGAGCCGCTGCCCATTGTCCTGGTGGGAGGGGGTATTGGCATCACACCGATGCTGAGTATCATCAATACCCTTCTGAACAGCGGCAGTTCGCGCGAGATCTGGCTCTTCTATGGGGTGCGCAATGGCACCGACCATATCATGAAGAGGCATCTGGAGACGCTGCAGCAGGCCCATGCCAATTTCCATCTGCACATCTGCTATAGCCGACCCCGTGAGACGGATAAGGAGGGTGTTGACTACCAGCATCGTGGGCATGTGGATATCAAGCTGCTGCGCCTCACCTTGCAACTGAAGCGCCATCAGTTCTATGTCTGTGGCCCCAGGGCGATGATGGAGAGCCTGGTGCCTGCGCTGGAAACCTGGGGTGTCGCAACCGATGACATCTATTACGAGTCCTTTGGCCCGGCAACCTTGCCCAAGCATAAGAGAGCCAAGCCACAGGCCGGCAAGCCAGATGCAGCAGAGCAGGCCATCACCGTTACCTTCAGCAAGTCTGGCAAAAGCATCGTCTGGAACCCGGATGCCGAGTCACTGCTGGAGCTGGCCGAGGATAACGGCATCGAAGTGGATTCTGGCTGCCGGGCTGGCAGTTGTGGCAGTTGCCAGACCGCTCTGGAATCCGGCGAGGTGGATTATACCCAGGAGCCTGATGCTGACATAGAGGCAGGGCACTGTCTGTTATGTATCTCAAAACCTAAAAGTGACCTTACACTAACCGCATAGAGACCGTTATGGAACGTTCGCTTATCAGTAAAGAAGTCATGCCGTTTCTGCTGAGTTTTGTCGCACTGATCGCCGCGACGGCTATAGTAGATGCGCTACTGCATCTGTCTGGTTTGACCTGGATCGGGCGCTGGCTGGGCATACCCGGGGTTCTCCTGATTCTGCTCTCCTTCCTCTACTCGATGCGTAAACGCAAGAAGATCAGCTTTGGCAAACCGAAGACACTGCTCAAACTGCATGAGGTTCTTACCTGGACAGGTGCGCTGATGGTTCTGGTGCATGCGGGTATACATGTCTACAACATCCTGCCCTGGCTGGCGCTGATTGCCATGATGGTCAACATCATCAGCGGTATGACCGGCCAGTACCTGCTGGATCGCTCACGCCGTTATGTGGCAGAGAAAAAAGCAAGCTATGCAGAGCGAGGCCTCACAGCCGAAGCAGCAGAGAAAGAGCTCTTCTGGGACTCTGTCACCTATGACCTGATGAAGAGGTGGCGGGCGGTACACTTTCCGATCACCCTGGTCTTCTCGGTACTTGCTATCACCCATATCTTTACCATCCTTCTATACTGGCAATGGAAATGAAAAATAGAACTGTCAATGCAATCGTCCTGGCCAACCTGGCGGCGATTCTGCTGCTGGTGATCTTTGTTCCACAGCTGATGATTGAGCCGGGTAAGCTCATCGATGCCCATCTGGAACTCACTGATGACTGCTTCAACTGCCATACGCCATTTATTGGCAGCACACCTGATAAGTGCATGAAATGTCATAAGGTGGAGGAGATCGGCCTGAAGACCACCAAAGGTCTGATCATTGCCAAAGAGAAGAAAAACGTCGCCTTCCATCAACAGTTGATCGAAGATGATTGTGTTGCCTGCCACAGTGACCACAAAGGCGTGCAGGCCTTCCGGCCCATTGGCTACTTTTCACATCAGTTGGTCGCACGGGATATACAGGAGCAGTGCAGCGGCTGCCACACCAACCCGGCTGATGCACTGCATCTGAAGATCGAGGGCAACTGCTCTCAATGTCATACCATTGATGGCTGGACTCCTGCTACCCTGGAACATGAGAAATACTTCCGCTTCGACAAGGATCACGATGCGGCCTGCGACAAGTGCCATATTGAGGGTGATTACAGCAATTACACCTGCTACGGCTGCCATGAACACTCCCGTTCAAAGATCCGGGAAGAGCATGTGGAGGAGGGTATTCGTGACTATGAAAACTGCGTCGAATGCCATCGCAGTGCTGACGAAGATGAGGCTGAATATATCTGGAAGTTAAAACGCCGGGGGTTATCACCACAGGATTATCCTGCCTATAGAGGCAGAGACCACGAAGATGACGATGATGATTAAATCGTATCCGCAATCAATCGTGAGTCCTGGATAAAAAAACAGTGTTTTTATGCCCCGTTTTTTTATCGTACCGGATGGGGGATGGGGTTAAGGATTGCTTCGCGGTAGAGCTCCACATACTGCGTTGCGCTGCTGGGCCAGCTGAAATCCTGCTGCATGCCGGTGACTGCCAGCTTCTGCCACCAGCTTTCGGGGCGGTGGTAGAACTCAATAGCGCGTTCGATGGTCTCCCACAGGGCTGGAGCCGTAGGGTGGTCAAATACAAACCCGGTAGCACTGCCGTCAAGCAGGCTCTGGGCGGTGACATCAATCACAGTATCGGCCAGCCCTCCCGTGCGGCGCACAATGGGCACAGTGCCGTAACGCAGGCTGTAGAGCTGGTTCAGGCCGCAGGGTTCAAATCGTGAGGGCATCAGAAAGCAGTCACTACCGGCTTCGATGCGGTGGGCCAGCTGTTCGTTATATCCGATATGGATGGCGATGTTATCCAGGTAGCGTTCCCCGGCATCGCTTAGCGCCTCTTCAAAATGAGCCACACCACTGCCGAGCAAAACAACCTGAAGATTCTCGATGCGAGCCAGCTTCGGTAGCAGCTCCAGCACCAGGTCGATCCCTTTCTGCTCTACCAGCCGCCCTACATAGCCCAGCAGAAAGGCCTTTTTATTCTGGGGTAGCCCCATCTCCTGCTGGAGTTGCTGCTTGTTGATCTGCTTCAGCTCAAAGGTGTTGTGGTCAAAATGCTGGTGGATATAGGGGTCGGCAGCGGGATTCCAGTAGTGATAATCAATGCCATTGAGTATGCCGGAGAGTCGATCCTGCCGGTGGCGCAGTAACCCTTCAAGCCCATAACCGAACTCTGGTGTGCAGATCTCATCGGCATAGGTGGGGCTGACGGTGTTGAGCCGGTCGGCAAACGCCAGACCGCCTTTGATGAAAGAGAGCTTGTCATGAAACTCCAGCCCCTCGTGGCTCCATAGCTCTGATGGAAGCTGTAGCTGCTGAAAGATGGCTTGGTCAAAGAGCCCCTGGTAGGCCAGATTGTGAATGGTAAAGAGCGTTGCCGGCCGGTTTCCTTCATGGTGCAGCAGCGGGGGAACCAGGCCGGTTTGCCAGTCGTTGCAATGGATAATGTCAGGCTGCCAATGCTGATCTGCCTGGTTAAGCGCCACCGCAACAACAGCCCGGCAGAAGAGTGCAAAACGCTGGGCATTGTCGGGCCAGTCATGGCCGTCCGGGCCAACGTAGGGGTTGCCAGGGCGGCCAAACAGCTCAGGCGCATCGACCAGATAGAGTGGAAGATGCCCAAAAAGCATACCTGAGAGTAGACGTACCGGCTCGGTGTGCCCTGCCAGATAGAGCGTTGCCGTCTCTTTTAGCGGGATGGCTCTCTCCACCACCTCAGGGTAGGCCGGCAAAATCAGACGAATATCATGATTCAGCTGGCGTAGCGTGGGCGGCAGGCTGCCGGCAACGTCGGCAAGGCCACCGGTCTTTATCAGGGGCTGCGCTTCGCTGGCGGCGAATAGTATCTTTAGTGATTGCTGTGAATCGGTTGAGGAGAAAGGGGTTGCGTTATCCATGCCTTATTTTTTGTGACAACAACATGAAATATCCAAGCTGGGTTTGGGGGTGAATTTGCGTATACTCTAACACATGTCGGAAGCGCATCTGCGCTGGAGTTGTCTGCACATTACAAAGCAACCGGGTGCTAATTATTATGGCCATATTGAATCAGACGGAAGAGTGGCGGGCGTTGAAAGATCATTGGCAAAAGCTCTCATCGGTGCCGATGCGGGATCTTTTTGCGCGGGATCCAGAGCGCTTTGAGAGCATGTCGCTGCATAGCTGCGGAATGCTGCTGGACTATTCCAAAAACATCATTGACCGCAAAGGGCTGGCGTTATTGATGGGTCTGGCAGAAGCGGCGGATCTGAAGACCTGGACTCGACGCATGTTTGCCGGGGACTGCATCAACAACACAGAGCGTCGGGCAGTATTGCATGTGGCGCTGCGTAACCGGAGCGGCCATCCGGTCTGGCTGGAGGGTGAAGATGTGATGCTGGGGGTGCGGGAGGTGCTGGCGCATATGGCCAGATTCTCAGAGGCCGTGCGCAGTGGCGAGTGGACGGGGCATACCGGGCGAAGAATCACCGATGTGGTCAACATCGGAATTGGTGGCTCCAACCTGGGGCCGCTGATGGTGACTGAGGCGCTGCGACACTACCAGACAACGCAGCTACAGATGCATTTTGTCTCCAATGTGGATGGCACCCATATTATGGAGACACTAAAACCACTGAACCCCGAAACCACGCTGTTTATTGTGGCCTCCAAAACCTTCACCACCCAGGAGACCCTGACCAATGCCCATACGGCACGGCAGTGGTCTCTCAACGCACTGGGGGATGAGAAGGCGATTGCCCGTCATTTTGTAGCCGTCTCTACCAACACCGAGGCGGCCAGTGCATTTGGTATCGACCCGGCCAATATGTTTGGCTTTTGGGATTGGGTGGGTGGCCGCTATTCGCTCTGGTCTGCGATTGGCCTGCCGATTGCAATCGCCGTGGGTATGGATCAGTTTGAGAAGCTGTTGGCCGGCGCGCATGAGATGGATGAACATTTTCGCACCGCCGAGCTGTCGGAAAATATGCCGGTGATACTGGCGCTGCTGGGGGTCTGGTATGCCAACTTTGCCGGGGCGCGCACCCATGCCATTCTGCCGTATGATCAATACCTGCGTCATCTGCCAGCCTACCTGCAACAGACCGATATGGAGAGCAACGGCAAGCGGGTGACACGGGATGGCAAGGTGGTGGAGTATGCCACTGGCCCCGTGGTGTGGGGCGCGGCGGGTACGGATGGACAGCACGCCTTCTATCAGCTGATTCATCAGGGGACGCAGATGGTACCGGCAGATTTTATCATCCCGCTGAAAAGCCATAACCCCGTGGCAGATCAGCATCAAAAGCTGCTGGCCAACTTTCTGGCACAGACCGAGGCGCTGATGAAGGGGCGCACCCGGGCCGAAGCGAGAGAGGAGCTGGAGCAGACAGGGCTGGAGGTGGAGCGCATTGTCGATCTGCTGCCGCACAAGGTCTTTCCGGGGAACCGCCCAACCAACAGCATCCTGATCGACAAGCTGACACCGCGCCGACTGGGGGCGCTGATTGCGCTCTACGAGCACAAAATATTCGTGCAGGGTGTGATCTGGAACATCAACTCATTTGATCAGTGGGGTGTAGAGCTGGGCAAGCAGCTTGCGGGGGTTATCCTGGCAGAGCTAAAGGGCGAGGCGGAGCCCGTAGCGCATGACCTCTCCACCTCCAGCCTGATTGATTACTGCAAGCGGCACGGTTAGCTCTCTTTAGGGCATGGAGGCTAATCGGCCGTTAGAGCATAAGAGATAGAGACCGGAGAAGAAATTGAAATTAAAAGTGGCCATTGAAACCTTAGGCGCAAATTCGGCAATAGAAATTGCAAAGCAGGTTGCTGTAACTTCAGGAGTTGATTGGGAAGGAGGGGCTAAACATGTATTCTCTGTTATTGTGGATGATCTTGAGAGGGTTCCTGGCAATATTGGTGGGAAAAATGACACTGAGCATGACGTGATTGAAAAGTGGCTTCTGAAATATCAGGGGGGCTTTGATGGTAGAGCCTCTAAACGAATATCTAATCCGCCGGGAACAGTTGCAGATCCAATAATCGAAAGAATAATAAGTGCACGTTTGGATAGCCTTACTGATAATGACTTAAGTAAAATAACATTCGCTCACCGCTTAGGAATGTCTGCTGAAAATATTCTTGGCTTGATATTGGAAGAATATTTGGCTGAAAACTTAAAAGCAAAAGGTTGGCACTGCGCATGGGGTGAAACGGTAAAGTCAGTAGATTTTGTAAATATAGATGGCAGCTTGCTTCAAATTAAAAACAGAAGCAATTCAGAAAACAGCTCAAGCAGCGCAGTGCGAGATGGTACTGAAATCAAAAAATGGTACAGAATCAAAGCTGACAGAATTGAATATATGTGGCCTCAATTAAATGAGATCTGCGGAACTATCAACCTTTCTGAAGAAAGATTTGTCAGTTTTGTGAGAAAAACGATAACATTAAATCCCGGCTGTATGGCTGTTGAGGCTGATAACCCTTGGGCGTAGTATATCAATCAGCCAAACTGTATTTCTTGTTGTGCTGAGTGTGGTTGTTTTGCTTTGTTATAGGCTCTAAGGAATTGTTCTTCCCATTCCTGATTGCTAGTATTTTTATATCTTGAGAAGGGAAACAGAATAAACTCTTCAGTCTTTTCCTTATTTAGCAGTGAGACGATCAATCTACCCACGGCAAACCCTAAGCTGGAAGGAACAGCGTTGCCAACTTGCTTGTATTGCTGAATAAGAGGGCCAGCTAACTCCCAATCACCTGGAAATTCTTGTAACCGTTTATACTCCTGAATAGAGAGTGGCCTATTTTCTTCTGGGTGTGCTAAATCGGTTGCTGGCATTGCCGGATGAGTAACTAATGTTGGTGAGGGTTTATTCCAGGCCAGTCTTCTGAGAAACCCAGTTTTTCCACCGCCAGCATAGTAAGACTTTCCCAAAGCTTCTTTTTGTAATGATTCTGGTAGATTTCGCCAGTTTTGACCGGCCTTTAGCATCTTGTAGTATTTTAAACGTTTTTCTGGGAAGTTTAAGTGCTGATGTTCCTCCAGGCCTTTTACTGCTTGTTTAAACGTTTTCCATTTTGGTAATCCATACTCATTATTCTCAGAGTGAGTGGGTATTAAGAATGGAGGATTTGTTCCATCCCTTGAGCAAACAATTATTACTCGTTCCCTTATTTGAGGTGTGCCAAAATTAGCA
Source organism: Sedimenticola sp. (assembly GCA_026989135.1). Taxonomy (GTDB): domain Bacteria; phylum Pseudomonadota; class Gammaproteobacteria; order Chromatiales; family Chromatiaceae; genus WFXD01. Next base: position 10,416 of record JALSJZ010000113.1, read on the forward strand.
GAGTTATAGAGGTTGAATGAATATGCATAACCAGAGTTTCTTAGTTTTGATAAAATAAAATTTAAGGCTCCACCTTTCATTTCATCAGAAGTCAAATCAGGGTATTCAGGCCCCCTTTGATCATGTGGTCTATGATCCATCGGGCAAGAAAGTAAGCCTCTAACATTTTCAATTACAATATATTTTGGGCTTAATTCGATTGCCAAATCAATGTATTTAAGAAATACATTGCCCCTGTCATCATTGAATGCCTTGCGTTTTCCTGCTGTACTAAAGGCTTGGCATGGTGGCCCACCAACAATAAGGTCAATATCATCTGCGTGGCTAAGGCCAGAGGCATTTAATATGTCTTCTTTTGAACAATCATTTATATCACCCAAAAGAGCCATGTTAGGTTTATTAAGAGCAATAGTTTGTCGGCAGTACTTATTAACTTCACAAGCAAGCAAAACCTCAAATCCTGCTTTTTCAATGCCAAGATCTAATCCCATTGCACCGGAAAAGAAGCTCAGGGCTATTGGTTTAGTGCCCATGTCCTTTTTCACGTTGTATGTTCCGTGATCTTCCGCAATTACATGAGCAGTTTGTAAGCCGTAGCGCTTTACTGAATCTTGTTCTAGCATCCATGAGCGGCCAAATTTTTTAGCTGAAAGGATATTGTTGCGGCATAATGTACGTACTCGCTGTTCACTAATATTAAGTGTACTAGCCGCTTCTTTTGTTGTGATATTGGTACTCATGTGAGCAATCTTTTTCGAAACCTGAGGTAAGTACCAATTTTAGCGGTAAGATTCTAGGTGTCAATGTGGAAATGCTCTAATTAAGCGTATGCATGTGGACAAAATAAAGCTGTGCTGCTTTACTCCGCAGCTTTATTTTGCTGGTGATGTTTGGCTCTATCCCTCAGAAAAGCTCAACCCCTTCCGTTGTCTCTGCTTCCTCTTGCAGGGTGGGTGCAATGGTTATGGAGGATGTACCATCGTCTGCCTTGCTGATCTTGCCACCCTGTAGCAGGATGGTCTGTACCGTGGGGGTGTTTTTTATTGCGACAATCAGCTCAAAACGGATCTTTGAAAAGACAATCGTCTTGCCTTCATTCAAGGTGTGAAATTTCACCTTGGCTAAAAAACGGAACAGGTCGCTGTTGTTGCTCTCCAGGGGGATGCGGCTCAGGTTGATGTCGTAGATTTTCATGGCCTGGTGTTGAGCCAGGATGACATCCTTAAACTCCTTTACCGTTTTGGCTGTAATCGGGTTGCTGGGGCTGGTGTGGATGCCAATGTGCAGCGTGTCATCTTCGACCATCTCAATATGCAGATGGGCGCTTTCGTCCGTTACTTCAACTGTGGTGCTGTTACTGCTCTCTTCGCTCTCTTCCTTTACTGCTTTCAAATAGGTGGCATAGATTCGCTTGCCGGTCTCAACCTCCAGTGGGACTTTGCTTTTTGGAGAGAAAAATTGCAGTAGATGCAGATAGAATTCCAGCTTTTTTAAGGGTTTTGAAAGAAAACGAAATGCAGATCATCAGTGTTCCGCAATCCCGGCCATCCTTGGTTTTAAATGCCCAGCCAAGCTACCCATAATGGCTATAATCGACTTTCCTGTTATTATTGCATTTTGTAGGGAGCGGATGGTAAACGAGCATATTCGCGCAATTCGAGCGTGAAAAAATAATGGATTAACAAAGCGTCCTTTTTCTTGAGCAATCTTCTCTCTTTTATCGAGTGCTTCATTGTATTTTTTATCCGACGGATGAATGCGTTCTGGATTTTTTGCCTTTGACGTTTCTTCAAAAATGCGCATGATATTATAGGCCATGGCAGTAAAACGCATTTGGCTATTCAGCGCATTAAGATCTGATGACCAAGCTTTTCTTTCAGCGAAATCACTTTTGCTATTATTGAATGCTTTTTCAATCGTCCAACGCTTGTAATAGATCATAGCAATCGTTCCGGGATTAATTGATTTAGGCAGCGTTGAAATAAACTTGTGTAACTGGCCTGTTTCTGGGTCGCGGTATTCAACAACGTGAAACTTGGCTTTTTTATTCTGGTAAACACTATAGCTTTCAACCCCGGTATTAATTTCATCCTCCCGATCAAATGGAATGAATTCAACAAAGGTTGTGACGGCGTTTTCTTTTAGCACTGAAATCATAAAATTCTGATCATGTTTTTGCTTATCCCACCATGCAAAATCAGTTACCGCTTTATCATACACATAGAGATGCTTTTGCCAGGTATCTTTTTTTCCATGACGTTGCTCAATATAGGTGCGCAGTGCTGGGATTTCATGATGTCGCTCAGTGCCATTAGTTACCACACAAAGCGGCCTCAAGAGTCCATTTTTGAGATTTAAGGCGTAAATAAAGCCTGCTGCGAAGACTTTGCCCTTGCTGTTTTTTTCCGTATGGCAGGCATGTTGTATGAAATGCCCATCAGCCGCTTCGACTCTATACCCATCAAGTTCAGGGAATTGCTTTAGATAATTAACGTCCAAAGAAGACAATGTCTCACTCTGTAGCTGATAGCTTTGCTTTTCTATAGCCTTCACCATGTTCATCCGTCTGGGCGACTTTAAGGCGTTAAAATAGCTTGAATGACAAATGGCCTCATCATATATTTCGTCCGTGACCTGCAGGTAGTGACGACCACTCTGTACAGCGCTTATACAGCGACGCAATCCATGACGAGAAAAAGTCACATCATCGATGGCGTCACATTCTCTTTTCCATAAAGGAAACCGTTCAGCAGCAATCGCTTTCTCCATGCTTACGCTACAGTGATCGGTGATGTATTCTTCGATTGTCATCATTTCATTCATGTTAAATTTACCCATTTAAGCAGATATTAAACGAGTATTTTTGAAAATTTTTCAGCACTAAATGCAAGCCTTTTTTGCTGAAAATACAATTTATTCTCAGCATTATTAAGACGCGCCTTCGGGGGCGTATAATTCAGGTTTGTCATTTTTTTCAGAAATAATGATGGCAACGTATGGTGCTCACTATAAGGCGTTATTCATTGTGTTATTAACTCCTTGTTAGATTCCAGTTGGTACACCTATGATGCAGATATGAATTTCAGTGAAGGTAATATGTCGTGCAGTTCTTTGATGCGTTGGGGGGTGGCTGCACCGCTGATCATTAAGACAGGTAGATGTTGTTCCAGGTAGTACTCCAGTTCCTGAATAAGCTGGATGCCATCTTTTTTAGGCATCTCCATGTCGGTGATCAAGAGTTGGATCTCAGATGCTTTCTCCATGACGATGGAGAGGGCCTCTTCACCGTCAGCCGCTTCAAAGCAGTTTATGCCCACTTCATTCAGCAGCGTAACGATCAGCTTCCGGATAGATTGGGTGTCTTCGACAACCAGTGCCTTATATTCAGAAACGTCCTTCGTTTCAGTATCCATGATCTCTCTCTTTCAAACCTTGTCAGCGCAGGGGTGCTGCCATTTCAAATGATTCCTAAATCCTGCAAGTAAAAATGCGATAACCTCCATAACGTAGGAAGTCGTCATTTTCAGCACGCCGTGTGGGCGTTTTTAGTCCAGACATCCATTTAGCGCATCAACGTCGGCGTCTTTTCTGAAT
>JALSJZ010000114.1 GCA_026989135.1 Sedimenticola sp.
CAAAACCAGAAACTGGGATCGAATAGATAAGGTTTATCTTAATCCTGAGAAAGGTAAGTCAGAGGTGGATAAAAATAAGGCGGCATAAATTTAAACTTTAGGCGACAACTCTCTTGAAAAACGCCGAGGGTGGCGGCCTGGGCGATGAGGGCGAAGTCCATTGCCTCCTGCACCGAGTTGGCGGCGAGAAAGGCGAAGCCGGTACTGCGCGCCGCTGTGACATCGCTGTGGTCGCCAAAGATGGAGAGCGCCTGCGTCGCCAGTGAGCGGGAGGCGACGTGGAATACCGCCGGGGTGAGTTCTGCTGCGATCTTGTACATGTTGGGGATCATCAGCAGTAGCCCCTGGGAGGCGGTGAAGGTAGTGGTCAGCGCGCCGGCCTGCAGTGCGCCGTGGATGGCACCTGCGGCTCCGCCCTCACTCTGCATTTCCACCACCTGTGGGATGTTGCCCCACAGATTCTTACGCCCCTCCGAGGCCCACTGGTCGGCCCATTCGCCCATCGGGGAGGCGGGCGTGATGGGGTAGATAGCGATCACCTCGTTGGTCAGATAGGCGATACGGGCGGCGGCCTCGTTGCCGTCAAGGGTATGCATGCGGCGTTGCGTCATGGCGAACTCCTCCTCTCGGCCTGGGATGCCGGTGTGGCTGCTTTGTTGTCAAGGCTAACGATTAAATACTAATACAATGCCCCGGAATATCAATTGAATCACGGAGTTTGCGGGGTATACTTAATCTTTATTTTTCCACCGCTGACAGCGGTATTGCAGGAGAGTCAAGAATGGAAGGTTACCGCAATATTCTATGCGCAACTGATTTTTCTCCATGCAGCGAGACTGCGCTCAAGCGCGCATCAAGTCTGGCCAAAACCTACAATGCCCAGCTGACCCTGCTGCATGTGGTGGAGCATTTTCCAGAGGATCGCTCGAATGAGGAGATTGCCCCGGAATACACCGACCCGGCTCATTACCGCATGAGTCGCGCGCGCGAGCAATTGGCCGCGCAGGCTGCGCGTTTGGGTGATGCCGATATTGCCCAGGAGGTGCTGGTCAGCGAACATGCCGCCAAGTATGGGATCGCCCGCTTCGCCGGGGAGCAGCAGATAGATCTGATCGTGGTGGCCTGTCATGGCTGGCATGGTATAGATGCCTTGCTGGGTTCTACTGCGAATGGTGTATTGCATAAGGCATCCTGTGACGTACTGGCGGTGTATGCCACCAAATGAGCCGTATCAAGACGCCTGCGCTCCAAATAGTCTGAGTTCAACGCTATGGAAGCCACATGGGCTCCTCCACTTTTCGGCCTTGCGGGATTGGTGATTGCCTGGCTGCTCTTCCTGTCGATCCGGCGGCAGCCGGTAGGGCACAGCAAGGCTAGCGAGATAGCCGAGGCCATCCATTCAGGGGCCATGGTCTTCATGCGCCAGGAGTACGCCTATCTGGCGCTGTTTGTGGCGGCGGTGTTTGCCGTACTCTTCCTCTTACTCGGCTGGCAGACGGCGCTGGCGTTTCTGTTGGGTGCCCTCTGCTCAGCTTCAGCGGGTTTCATCGGCATCTTTACGGCGACAAGGGCCAATCTGCGCACGGCCCTTGCCGCACATGATCGAGGCGCCTCGGCGGCGCTGGCAGTAGCATTCGCCAGTGGATCTGTGATGGGTATCGCCGTCGCCTCTCTGGGGCTGCTGGGGCTGGGTCTGCTCTACCTCATGCTGGGTGCTGATCCAGTGTCTTTACGGGTGTTGAATGGCTTCGGCATGGGTGCCTCCTCAGTGGCGCTGTTCGCGCGTGTCGGCGGTGGTATCTACACCAAGACCGCTGATGTCGGCGCTGATCTGGTGGGGAAGATCGAAGAGGGTATCCCTGAGGATGATCCACGTAACCCCGGCGTCATCGCCGACAATGTGGGCGATAACGTGGGCGATGTGGCGGGTATGGGGGCCGATATTTTCGAGTCCTATTGTGGCGCCATCATCGCCGGTATCGCGATCGCCTCCACCATGGGCGTGGTGGCTGCCGATGCATTGGGTGGTCGGTCGGCGCTGCTGTTTCTCCCGTTGGCTCTCTCATCCGGTGGGCTGCTGGCCTCTCTCCTGGGCATTGTAATAGTGCGCCTGCTCAGCCGCAGCTCCCCCGAAGTGGCGCTGCGGCTGGGGCTGATCAGCGCCAGTGCGCTCTCTGTCGCAGCGGCCTGGCTGCTGGTCGGCTGGCTCTCAATCGACACTGCCCTCTGGTGGGCGGCGGTGGCAGGAACTGTCGGCGGAATCATCATCGGGCTGGCCACCGAGTTCTTCACCAATGGTGCCCCTGTGCGCCGCATCGCGCGTGCCGGCAAAACAGGCCCGGCCACGGTTATCATCACCGGTCTGGCTGTCGGGATGCAGTCGATGACCGTGCCGCTGCTCACTCTGGGTGCCATCATCTACATAGCGACTCAATTGGCCGGGCTTTACGGTGTGGCGCTGGCGGCGGTGAGCATGCTCTCCACTGTGGGTATGGTTATGGCTGTCGATGCCTATGGCCCGGTAGCTGATAATGCCGGTGGTATCGCGGAGATGGCCGGGCTGGGTGAAGAGACGCGAGCCATCACGGATACCCTGGACGAGCTGGGCAACACCACGGCCGCCATCGGCAAGGGTTTCGCCATTGGCGCGGCTACGCTTACCGCACTGGCGATGATCAGCGCCTATGTGCAGACAGTCGGCCTGCACATCCCGGACTTTGATCTGCACATCACAGAGCCGCAGGTGCTGATCGGGCTGTTCGTCGGTGGGCTGCTGCCGTTCCTGTTCAGCGCCATGACCATGACCGCCGTCGGCGAGGCCGCCTCGGAGGTGGTGGAGGAGATTCGACGCCAGTTCCGCGACATCCCGGGTCTGCGCGAGGGCCGGGCGAAACCCGACAATGCGCGCTGTATGACCATCGCGACCAATGCGGCTCTGAGACGCATGGTGGGTCCGGGTCTGATGGCCGTCATCGTGCCACCAGTGGTCGGGTTTGGTATCGGGGCGCATGCGCTGGGTGGAATGCTGGGCGGTGCGCTGCTGAGCGGTGTGCTGCTCGCCCTGCTGATGGCCAATGCGGGCGGTGCCTGGGACAATGCCAAGAAATATGTGGAAAAAGGCCATCTGGGCGGTAAGGGGTCTCCCGTGCACAATGCCTGCATTGTGGGTGACACGGTTGGTGATCCTTTTAAAGACACATCGGGGCCGTCGCTCAATATCCTGATCAAACTGATGGCAATTGTCAGCCTGGTGATGGCGCCCTATCTGTAGCGCCTTAGTCGCCCTCGTTACGGCTCAACTGATTAAAAACAACCATGTTAGAGGAGAGGCGTATGATCCATCTGGAACTGAATGATGAGGAGCGAGAGGTTCTCGCTACAACGCTGGAAAGCTATCTGTCGAATCTGCGCTATGAGATTTCCGGTGCCGATAGCTCAAAGCCTTCGTTTAGCACGGGCAGAGTGATTTCTCTGTTGTGCAGCCGTGACGCAAAGACCTGCATGCTCTCTTCCTCACCATGAACCAGGAAGGTGCGCTTGACCCCGGATATTTTATTATGCCAGGCGAGCAGCTCCGCCTGACCGGCATGGGCGGAGAAGCCGTTGATGGTGTGGATGGCTGCACGCACCGGGATCTCTTCGCCGAAGATGCGCACCCGTTTGGCACCATCGACGATGCGCCGCGCCAGGGTGCCTCTTGCTGCATAGCCGGGGAATATGATGCTGGAGTCCCGTCGCCAGAGGTTGTGCTTCAGATGATGGCGTACCCGGCCGCCGGTACACATGCCCGAACCCGCCATGATGACGGCACCGCCGTTGATCTGATTGAGAGCCATGGACTCTGCAGTCTCGCGGGTGAAGTGCAGACCCGGTAGCTGGAAGGGATCCCTCCCCTCTCTGAACAGCTCGGCCGTTTCAGCGTTGTAGCAGTCGATGTGTCGCTCAAATATCCGGGTGGCGGAGATCGCCATGGGTGAGTCGAGAAACAGCTGCATCGAACCGGGCAGGCGGCCTGTGGCTACGCCCTGGCTCAGGAAGTAGAGGATCTCCTGGGCGCGCTCCAGGGCAAAGGTGGGGATGATCACATTGCCGCCACGCTGGAAGGTCTCGCTGATGGCGGTATAGAGTTCATCGACCGAGGGTTGCAGTGCCTTGTGGTCGCGGTCGCCGTAGGTGGTCTCCATTACCACGATGTCGGCTTGTGCCGGCGTCACGGGGTCACGCAACAGGGGGCGGCGGTCGTTGCCGATGTCGCCAGAGAAGAGGATGCTGCGCTGTGCTCCAGCCTCTTCCAGTTGCAGCAGGATGCTGGCCGAACCCAGGATATGGCCGGCATCCAGGAAGGTAACCTGGATGCCGGGTGCCAATGACAGCGGTTCGTCATATTTCACGACACGGCCGAAATGATCCAGGCAGTTCAGCGCATCCAGCACGCTGTAGAGGGGCTCCACAGTGGCATGACGTTTGCCTCGCCGCTTCGCCTTGCGGGTGCGGTAGCTCGCCTCCTCCTCTTGCAGATGGGCCGCGTCCAGCAGGATCAACCGTGTCAGCTCCCGGCTGGCGGCGGTGGTTACGACCTCGCCGCAAAAGCCGCGGCTGGCAAGCAGCGGCAGCCGTCCACAGTGATCCAGGTGGGCGTGGGTCAGCAGTACGAAATCAATATCCGCCGGTTCAAAGCCGAATGACCCGGCATTCTCTTCATCCAGCTCACGCCCGCCCTGATAGAGGCCGCAGTCGATGAGGATACGCTGGTCGTTGCATTCGATCAGATGACAGGAGCCGGTTACACCCCGGTCTGCGCCGTGAAAAGAGAGTCTCATGGGTTACTCCACTTTGAGTGCTACGAAACGGGAATAACGGCCTTCCCTGATCAACAGCAGTATGGCATCACCTTTTGGACTCTTTGCCACGGCTTGCAGGAACTCCTTGGCATTGCGGACGGCTGTGCGGTTTACCTCCTGGATTATTGTGCCGGGGCGGATGCCGGCCATGGCGGCTACCGATCCCTGTTTGACCTGAGTGACGACCACCCCCTTGTTATCCTCAAGGTCAAATTGCCGGGCCAGATCGGGTGTCAGGGTCTGAACGGCAAGCCCCAGTTTCTCCAGGGTCTGGGGTGCGCTGCTGCTGGCCTGCTGCTCCCCTTCCGGCAGTTTGCCGATGGTGACGCTCAGTGTCTGCTGAACCCCCTTGCGCAGTATGGTGATCGGTTTGCTGGAGCCGGGTGCGTTAAGAGCCACGCGGTTGCGGAATGGACCAACCCTCTCCACGGGTTTACCATCGAACCTGATAATCACGTCACCCTGTTTCAGTCCTGCTTTTTCGGCGGGTGAGTTTTTGGAGACCTCAGCGATCAGCACACCCTTATGGAGATCCAGCCCAAAGGATTTGGCCAGATCGGGGGTGAGATCCTGGATGATGATACCGAGATAGCCGCGGGTAACGCTGCCGCTCTCGACCAGTTGCTGCTTGATGCTCTTGATCATGTTGATGGGGATGGCAAAGCCGATGCCCATGTAGCCGCCACTGCGGCTGAAGATGGCGGTGTTCATGCCTACGACCTGGCCATCCAGATCTACCAGCGGGCCACCAGAGTTGCCGGGGTTGATGGCGGCATCGGTCTGGATGAAGTTTTCGTAATCTGCCAGGCCGACACTGCTGCGCCCCTTGGCGCTGACCACGCCAACGGTCAGGGTGTGCGAGAGACCAAAGGGGTTGCCAATAGCGACCACCCACTCACCCACTTCAAGGGCATCGGAATCACCCAGGGTCAGCACCGGCAGTCCTTTGGCGTCGATCTTGATCAGAGCCACGTCTGAGTGTGGATCGGTGCCGATGGTTTTGGCTGTGAACTCACGACCATCCTGAAGTTTGACTGTGATCTTGTCAGCATCGCCCACTACGTGGTTGTTGGTCAGGATGTAGCCGTCGGTGGATACGATAAAGCCTGATCCCTGCCCCATGGTATGCCGCCGTGGTGGTGTCTGATGGGGCTGCCCCTGCTGTCCTGGGAAAGAGGGGCCAAAGAAGCGGCGGAAAAACTCTTCGTCGAAGGGGCTGTTGCCACCGAAGGGTGATGAGAACTCCATCGCTGGCGAGTTTTGCGTGGCCACCTCCACCTGGATGAATACCACCGCCGGTGAGACCTTTTTGGCGACTGAGGCAAAGGCCTTGCCGGTCTGGCGCAGACTGTCGATGCCACTCTCCTGGGCTTGCAGGGGCTGGATGAAGATGGCCAGAACCAGCAGAGATATGACAATCTGGATGACTGTTGTAACGCTGGTTCTGAGTCGGGATTTACAAGGATGTGCTGTACTGTGCATTGGTACTCTCCTTTTGGTTAAGTCGCAGGTGCGTCAGTTGTATAAAAATCAGTGCTGCTGGATCGAAAACTTTCAGCCTCAGGCCAACAGCCCTTTGCTGCGCAGCAGCTTGTAGGTTCCCATTTTTATGGCATCGTTGATCACGAACCAGACCAGGGCATAGCCCCAGATCCACAGCGCATACTCCCAGCTGATGGCGGTTATAAAGAGGCCGTAGACGGCGATCAGCGTGCCCAGAATCTCGGTGCCAAAGGTGGCGCCAAACAGCAGCGGTGAGGGCCAGGGTCGTTGCCAGAACCACCCTTCGGCGCGGGTGATATAGAGTGTGCTGTGCCCTGCCACCAGCAGCTTTAAAAACAGCAGTGTCTGTATGACATCTTCAGGGAGCCCCTGTTCCTGCAGGATGAAGAAGAGCAGGAAGGAGGAGATCACGCCCGCGATGCCGAGTACGCTGGAGACGGTGAGCAGCTCCTGCATCTTCCACTGTACCGGCTTGCGATCCACCCGCGTGTTGTCATAGGCGATGGCCAGGATCGGGATGTCGTTGAGCAGCGCCAGCAGGATGATCATCAGCGCAGTGATCGGGTAGAAGTCGAACACCACAATGGAGAGGGTCATGAAGAGGATGATGCGGATGGTCTCGGCAATGCGGAAGGTGGCATAGCTCTTCATGCGTTCAAAGGTGATGCGTGCCTGTTTGATCGCATCGTTGATTACCCCGAGTCCGGGCGCGGTGAGGATGATGTCTGCGGCTGCCCGTGCTGCATCGGTGGCACCAGAGACGGCGATACCGCAGTCGGCCTTCTTCAGCGCCGGGGCATCGTTGACGCCGTCGCCGGTCATGCCGATGATGTGTCCCGCCTTTTGCAGCGTATCCACGATGCGGTATTTATCCTCAGGCACCACCTCGGCGAAGATGTCCACCTCTGTGATCATCTCCACGATGGCCGATTCGTGGGTGTGAATAAACTCCCGATCCAGCAGACGAGTGTCGTAGGTGGCCTGCACCATCTCCATCACATCATCGGCAAAATGCTGCGCCTCACGCTGGGAGACCTCACCCTTGAGGCGCCGGTAGATGGCCGCAGCCAGCGCCGAGGTCAGGGTCAGCATCTCCTGACTGCCACTGCCGGAAAGCTGTCGGGAGCGGATGCTCTCCTGCTCCAGATCCAGCAGGCGACCGATCTCTTTGGCGATGGCCAGGTTATCCCCGGTGACCATCTTGACCTGTACGCCGTAGTCGATCATCTCGGCAATAACGGCTTTTGAGTCATCGCGTGGCGGATCATAAAGCGGGAGCAGGCCGATCAGTTCCAGTGGCGCATCCCCTCTTTTGCGCCCCACCGCCAGTGTGCGGTAGCCTTTGGAGGCCAGCAGATCCACGGTGGTGCTCAGATTTTGGGCGGCATCGTCGCTGAGTTCGGCCATCTCCATGAGCACCTGTGCCGCCCCTTTGACCGCCAGAAAGGAGTCACCTTTGTATTCAACCACCGCCTCGGTGCATTTACGCACCGGGTCAAAGGGGACAAAGCTCTTTTGGGTGTAGGCCTGCCAGTTCAGATCCGGCAGCTTCTCATCCAGGTAGTGGAAGATGGGCAGCTCGATAGGGTCGTTGTTCTCCAGCTTCGATGCCAGCGCGGCGGTGAGAAACAGCTCCCGCTCATTGAAACCGTCCAGCACCACCGGGTCAGTGACCTTCATCTCGTTTTTGGTCAGGGTGCCGGTCTTGTCCGAGCAGAAGATGTCGACCCCGGCCAGCTCCTCGATGGCGGTGAGGCGTGAGACGATGGCCTGACGCCGGGCCAGATTGATCGCCCCCACAGCCATGGTCACGGAGAGCACCGCCGGCAGTGCCACCGGAATGGCTGCCACGGTCAGCACCAGCGCAAAGCGGGCGATCTCCATCAGCGGCTCATGGCGGAAGAGGGAGACCATGATGATCAGCAGCACCAGGGCGATGGTGATCAGGATCAGGAAATTGCCGATCTGGATCACCATCTTCTGGAAGTGGCTGCGCTCCTCCAGGCTGGCCTTGGCCACCAGCGATACCACGCTGGAAAAGTTGGTCTGCATGCCGGTGTTGACCACCACCGCCAGCATCTCCCCCTGCTTGACGATGGTGTTGGCGTAGGCCACCTCGCCACTCTTCTTGCTGGTGGGCAGGGACTCGCCGGTGAGGGCCGCCTGGTCGATCAGCAGGTAGTCGCCGCTGAGCAGCTGGAGATCAGCGGGTACGATATCGCCGATCCTGAGCCTGATGATGTCACCGGGTACCAGTTCGCGGGCGGGAATGGTCTGGAACAGACCTTCGCGCAGTACAATAACCTCGTTGGCCAGATGCTGCTTCAGCGCCTTCAGCGCATTCAGGGCGCGGTGTTCCTGGAAGAAATCCAGGCCGGCGTTTACCAGCAGCATCACCAGGATGATGAAGAAGTCTTCCCACTTCTGTACCAGGGCCGAGAGCAGAGCGGCAACCTCGATCATCCACGGGATCGGCCCCCAGAAGCGGCGGAAGATGCGATGCCAGAGCGGCTCCTCCTTCTCTTTGATCTCGTTGTAGCCATGCTGTTCGAGGCGCTTGCGAACCTCTGCTTCGCTCAACCCCCGTTCGGTATCGCTGCGTAGCGAGCCAATCGTTTCATCAATGGGCTGCCGGGCATAGTCATCGGTTGTCTTTTTCATGGGTCTTCCTTAGTGCAATCCGGTATCCGCCTTATCTGAAACAGGGGCGAGCATGTGGCGGTGGTAATCACCCTTCTCATCCTCTCTCTCATACTTGGTTGTTGGCCAATGAAATACCCAGAACATCCTTTTATCTGGTTCTTGGCTTGACCTCTCTTTTGGTTATTTTTTGCAGGGTAATCTCTGTTGTTGCTGCGATGATGACAAAACCAATAAGGATTACGACCACCTGGTCTGATGCCTGGCTGACGTAGATCAGTGCAAGTATCATGGCCAGCAGGCTCAGTATTGCAGCAACAGAGACGGCCCAGCGTGATGCGCCGGTCTTAGCGATGATCTTTAGATGCCCGATATGGGTGACTGCATGGATGAACAGAATGGAGATAGAGCCGATGGCGGCAATCTCGGTCAGGTCAAACAGTAGTGACAGGATGATGATCAGAATGCCGCTAATGACCAATCCCTCCCGGCTGTGTGCGATGGGTTCCCCAAATATGCTGGGCAGCTCGCCATCTTTGGCCAGCTGATAGGTCACATTGGTTACCGCATAGAGATTGGCATTGATGGCCGATGCGGTCGCTATTAATGCAGTGATGGCCACAACGGTGAAACCTGTCTGCCCAAAGATGGGCAGTGCGGCCTCAGCCAATGCAAAATCTTTGGCTGCAATGACCTTTTCGGTTGGCAGGTTACCAAAGACCGCAAAAGCTATCGCCACATACAGCACCATGACCAATACAATGGCGGTCATGATGGCTCTTGGCAGGGTCTTGGCGGGGTCCGGCATATCCTCGGCGGTGTTGGTGATTACCCGGAACCCTTCAAATGCAAAAAAAGTGATCGCGAGGCTAAAGAGTATGTCACTGCCGGGCGGGTAGTGATCTGGGGAGAGCAGTGCTGGATTCAGGTAGCTGATCCCTGCGATGGAGAGGATGCTGAGTACAATGAATTTAATCGCAACCGTTAACCGCTCCCAAATGGCCACATCCTTTACCCCCTTGAGATTGATCAGAACAAACAGGATGACAATGCCAATTGAAAAGAGATGGTGCCACAGATGTGAGACGCCATCCGGCATAAAGGTCACAGCATAATTGCCAAAGGCTTTGGCAATGAGCGTTAAGGAGACGATGGCGGAAAAGAAGAGCATGATGCTCATGGTGCCGGTAAAAAAACCGATGCCATAGGCCTGTGTCAGGTACTCGACGATACCGCCTGCGGAGGGAAACCTGGCACCCAGTTTTCCCAATGAGTAACCGCTAAATAGCGCGATGATCCCGCCAATGATGAATGAGATGTAGACGGCACTGCCAGAGATGGCGCTGGCTTCGCCAAGCAGTGCAAAGATTCCGGCACCCACCATTGCGCCAATCCCCATCGAGACGGCCGACCAGAAACCTATCGGTTTTTTTGATTTGTGCATGGTTTTTATTGGCTCAAACGCTAGTAAAAACTATGTACTTTAGTGCACCAAAAGTGGGTGCTCTAGGCGAGGCTTTAGCTGCTACGCATTTAAAGTTAGACACAGAGACCACGGAGAACACAGAGTGGTTTTTATGTGTATAAAGCAAATCCTCTGCGTTCTCTGTGGTCTCTGTGTCGAAAAGAGTTAAATTTAATGTCGGTTTCTGTAGATTAATAGCCATCATTCATAAGTGATGATGCACAACACTAAGCGACCTTCAGTCTATAGTCGTTGAGTGGCTGCCTTCAGGCGTTGGTGGTCTTCGCCAGTGCTGCCTGGGTTCTCTATGCCATATCCTTAGATACTAGAGCAATATTGGAACTGTTGCTGCGCTGCCTATAGTCCTGATTCCAGGCTTGCAGCGTCGATAAGAACCTCACTGCTGCCCATGGGCTGAATCTGGCTGATGGGCAGGGGCTCCCCTCTGCGCCATGCCGCCACGGCCTGCTGCTTTCCGCTACCTGTGATCAGATAGAGCAGGTGGCGGCAGTTGCCCAGGCTGGCTGCGCTGAGGCTGATCCGCTCCGGCGGCGGTTTGGGGGCATCATGGACTGCAACCACCGCTGAGTCTGCGGGGTGGTGATGACCCGGAAAGAGGCTGGCAGTGTGGCCATCTTCGCCCATGCCCAGCAGAACCAGATCGAAGGGGAGGGCGCTGCGGATGAGCTGGCCGTAGTTTTTGGCCCCCTGCTCCGGGCCGAGCTCGGCGGGTATGGGGTGGATCTGTGATGGCGGGATATCGACCCGGCCGGTCCAGGCCTGCTCTGCCATCTGGCTGTTGCGTCCGGGGTGTGTGTTGGGCAGGCAGCGTTCGTCGCCGAAGTAGAGATGCCAGTGGGGCCAGTCGGCCTGCGTCCCGGCCAGCAGCCGGTAGGTGCGTTCTGGGGTGGTGCCACCGGCGAGCACCAGCCGGAATTGGCCGCGTACAGCAATCGCCTCACGGGCTATCTTCAAGATGCGCTGGCAGGCGGCCTGGGCGACAGCTTCGGCGTTATCAAACTGAACCCAGAGCGGCTTGTTCATTGCTGGCACTCAGGTTCCAGACAGTGGCGCCAGTGGTGTTCCTCCTTTTCAAACAGGCGGCGGCTCTCTTGTGGCCCCCAGCTGCCAGCAGGGTAGCTGTGGATGAACTCCCGTTCCATGGCCCAGGTGCGGATTATCGGATCCACCACCTGCCAGGCCTGCTCCACCTCGTCGTAACGCAGGAATAGCGAGCGGTCGCCGGTGATGATGTCCAGCAGCAGCCCCTCGTAGGCATCGGTGCTCTCCTCATCTCTCCCGCACAGGCTGGCGTCGAGGCTGGTCTGGCGGGTCTGCATCTCCAGCCCCGGCTCCTTCACCGTCATCTCGATACGCAGCGCATCGCCGGGTTGAATGCCGAGCAGTACCCAGTTCTGCTGCATGCGCTGTATGGCGGTGTCGCGGAAGAGCTGCTGCGGTGGTCGTTTGAAACAGATGCCGATCAGGGAACGCCCCTGCGCCATGCGTTTGCCGGTGCGCAGATAGAAGGGGACATCACGCCAGCGCCAGTTGTCGATATAGAGTTTGAGGGCGGCGTAGGTCTCGGTGACGCTGTCGGGTGGAATCCGCTCCTCCTGCAGATAACTTTTGACCGGCTTTCCGTCCAGCTGCCCTTCGGTGTATTGGGCGCGGAAGGCGTGGGCGTGTACTGCATTGCGGGGGATGGGGCGGATCGATTTGAGTACCTTGACCTTCTCGTCGCGCAGATCCTCTGCACTCATGGAGACGGGTGGCTCCATGGCGACCAGCGTCAGCAGTTGCAGCAGGTGGCTCTGGATCATGTCGCGCATGGCACCGACCCCGTCGTAGAAGGCGGCACGGTCGCCCACGCCGAGCTGTTCCGAATGGGTGATCTGGATATGGTCGATGTAGTTGCGGTTCCACAGCGGCTCCAGCAGCAGGTTGGCGAAACGAAAGACCAGCACGTTGCGCACCGTTCCCTTCCCCAGGTAGTGGTCGATGCGGAACAGCTGCTCCTCCCGCAGGTGTTTGCTGATGAGGTGCTGTAGCGCCCGTGCGCTCTCCAGGTCGTAGCCGAAGGGTTTTTCGATCACCACCCGCTTCCAGCCATGGCTCTCCCGCAGTAACCCGACGCTGCTGAGCTGCTCTATCACGCTGCCGAAATCGGCGGGGCGGATGGCCATGTAGAAGGCGATGTTGGCGGGGAAGGCGCTCCGATCCTCCAGCAGTGAACTCAGGCGCGGGTAGATCTCTGGATCGGTCAGATCCCCCCTGAAATAGCGCAGTCGCCCGGTGAAGCGTTTGAATACGGCCTCATCCAGCCCCCCTCGGGCCTTTTGACTGATCCAGTTATGCACCTCGCTGATGAACTGGTCACGATCCTGGATGCTGCGCCCCAGAGCCAGGATGATGGTCTCTTTCGGCAGCTTGCCCACCGCCTCCAGGTGATAGAGGGCGGGCATCAGCTTGATGCGTGAGAGGTTGCCGGTGGCGCCGAAGATAACGTAGGTGCAGGCGGTGTCGGTCATGGCGTCAGCCCTTGTAGTTGGTGGATGAGACGTTGCCGCCGGAACCGATCCAGTCGGTATGAAAGAACTCGCCGCGTGGCCGGTCGATCCGCTCGTAGCTGTGGGCGCCGAAGTAGTCACGTTGAGCCTGGAGCAGGTTGGCGGGCAGCCGGGCGCTGCGGTAGCCGTCGAAGAAGGCCAGGGCGGCGCTGAAGGCGGGCAGGGGGATACCCTGTTCGATCCCCAGAATCAGAGTCCTGCGCCACCCCGCCTGGGCCTGTTCAATGGCCTGGCCAAAGAAGGGGGCGAGCAGCAGACTCTCCAGCTGCGGGTCGGCGTCGAAGGCCTGTTTGATATCGCCGAGAAAACGGCTGCGGATGATGCAGCCGCCGCGCCACATCAGGGCGATGTCGCCGAAGTGGAGCTTCCAGCCATAGTGGTTGGCGGCCTCGCGCATCAGCATGTAGCCCTGGGTGTAGGAGATGATCTTGGAGGCATAGAGGGCGTCATGGATGGCGCTGAGTGTGGCCTCCCGGTCATCGGGGCGGGCTGGTGGCAGGCGGGGGAATCGCTCTGCTGCCCGCTCCCGCTCCGGTTTCAGAGCGGAGAGTGCGCGGGCGAAGACCGCCTCGCCGATCAGGGTCAGCGGGATGCCCAGCTCCAGGGCGCTGATGCCGGTCCATTTGCCGGTGCCTTTCTGTCCGGCACAGTCGAGGATCTGGTCGATCAGCGGTGCTCCATGTTCATCCTTGAAGCTGAGGATGTGGGCGGTGATCTCGATCAAATAGGAGTCCAGTAGGCCGCTGTTCCACTGGCTGAAGGTGGCCTCTATCTCATCTACCGGCATCCCCAGGCCGCTGCGCATCAGCTGATAGGCCTCGCAGATCAGCTGCATATCGCCGTATTCAATGCCGTTGTGCACCATCTTTACATAGTGGCCGGCACCCGCTTCGCCGACCCACTGGCAACAGGGTTTGCCGTCCACCTGGGCGGCGATGGCCTGGAGGATCGGTTTGACCTGCGGCCAGGCATCGGCACTGCCGCCGGGCATGATGGAGGGGCCATGCCGCGCCCCCTCTTCGCCACCGGAGATGCCGCAGCCGAGAAAATGGATGCCCTGTTGTGCCAGTTCGTGGGTGCGCCGGTTGCTGTCGGAAAAGTGGGAGTTGCCACCGTCGATGATGATGTCGCCAGTATCCAGATGGGGGAGCAGTTGTTCGATGGTCTGGTCTACCGCAGCACCGGCCCGGATCATCAGGATGATCTTGCGCGGTCTGGCCAGCAGCGCCACCAGCTCCGCCGGGGAGTGGGCGCCGGTGATGGCTGTGCCTTTTGCGGGGCCGTCGAGAAATGCATCCACCTTTGCGCTGGAGCGATTGTAGACCGCCACCCGGAAGCCGTGGTCGTTTATGTTCAGGGCCAGGTTCTGCCCCATCACCGCCAGCCCGATCAGGCCGATCTCCATGCCGCCTGTCTGTTTGGTCTGTAAGGATTCGCTCATATTTCTCTCCTAAATCTGGTTGGCAGTCACTGTAGATGCAGACAGAGGTTAATACATCCGGTTGCGGAACAGCCAGCCGGCAAAAGCCAGGGAGGCCACCCCGATGATGGCCATCGGCCAGTACTGGTTCAGCAGCAGGGCATAACTATCCCCCTCCAGTGTGACCCCGCGTACGACCACCAGGAAATAGCGCAGCGGGTTGAGATAGGTGAGCCACTGCACCAGCTGTGGCATGTTGGCGATGGGGGTGGAGAAGCCGGAGAGAATGACCGACGGCACCAGAAACAGAAAGGCACCGAGCACCGCCTGCTGCTGGGTGGCCGCAATGGCCGATATCATCAGCCCGATGCCCACCGCAGAGAGCAGAAACAGCACAATACCCAGGTAGAGTGCGCCAACAGAGCCACGCAGGGGGATCTCGAAAAAGAGCACCATCAACACAATGATCAGCGTTGCCTGCAACAGCCCAATAACGATGCCGGGGATGGCCTTGCCGATGAGGATCTCCGTTGGTCGCAGAGGGGTCACCAGCAGCTGGTCAAAGGTGCCTGCCTCCCGTTCACGGGCCACTGAGAGCGCCGTCACCAGCAGGGTGACCACCAGCGTCAGCAGGCCAACAATGCCGGGTATGATGAACCAGCGCGATTGCAGGTTTTCGTTATACCAGGCGCGGGTTTGCAGGCTAACCAGTGGGCCGCTTCTGCCCTGCGACTCCAGCCAGCTGAGGTTGTAGTCCAGCAGAATGGTGCGCAGATAGTTCATGGCAATCATCGCTGTATTGGAGTTGCGCCCATCCAGAATGGCCTGCAGTGGCGCGGTACGCCCCTGCATCAGATCGGCGCTGAAATTCTGCCCGATGTGCAGTACCAGCAACACCTCTTTGTTGTCGATAAGGGGGGCAACCTCACTGTCATGGGAGATGGTGGTGATAACCTGAAAATTGGGTGAGCCATCAATGCGGCTGACCAGTTCGCGCGCTGCAACACCGCGATCCTCATCAAAGATGGCTACCGGCACATTGTTGAGATCATAGGTGGCGGCAAAACCGAATATCAGCAGCTGGGCGATGGGCGGGCCGATGATGACCATGCGGCTGCGTTTGTCCCGCAGCAGCGCCAGAAACTCCTTGATGGCAAGCGCCAGAATATATCTGAAACAGGTCACTCTCTACTCCAGGTGCTTGTGGGACTTTCGCCACACCAGGGTGAAGAAGAACAGCAGCATGAGCAGCAGCGCACCCATGTTGCTCAGCACCACCGGCCAGACATCCCCGGCCAGAAACAGGGTCTGCAGGATGGCCACGAAGTAGCGGGCCGGAACCAGATGGGTGATGAGCTGCACCCACTCCGGCATGGAGTTGATGTCGAACAGGAAACCGGAGAGGATGAATGCAGGCAGAAAGGTGACGATAATCGCCAGCTGTCCGGCCACGAACTGGTTTTTGGAGACGATGGAGATCAGCATGCCAATCGCCAGCGCCACCAGCATGAAAAGCGCAGAGCTGGCCATCAGCAGCCACAAGGAGCCGCGCAGAGGCACGTCGAACTGCCAGACCGCCAGTGCCACGCTGAACAGCATGCCCGCCATGCCCAATGCAAAATAGGGGATCAGCTTGCCCGCCAGCAGCTCTCCGATGCGCAGTGGCGTTACCATCAGCGCCTCCATGGTGCCGCGCTCCCACTCCCGCGCTACCACCAGGGCGGTGAGCAGAGAGCCGATCATGGTCATGATGATGGCGATCAACCCCGGCACCAGAAACAGGCGGCTGGAGAGTGCGGCATTGAACCAGACCCGCTGCTCCAGGCTCACCGGTACGGGGAGCGAATGGCCACGGCTTTCGGCATAGCGGCTCAGCCAGGCCAGCCAGGTGCCCTGGATATAGCCCTGGGTGATGTTGGCCTGGTTGGAGTCGACCCCGTTGATGATCACGCCGATGGGCGCCTCTTGACCCGCCAGCAGGTTGGAGGAGAAGTTGCTGCGCATCCAGAGGATGCCGTCGATACGACGTTCGTTCAGCATCTGCTGGGCGCTCTGGATGCTGTCGAAGTGGTATGGCCGAAAAAACTCGGAGCGTTCAAAGGCTCCGGCCAGTGATTGGGTTGCGCTGTCCGGCTGTTCGATGACGATGCCGACCGGAATCAGCTTGGCATCCAGTGAGACGCCGTAGCCGAACAGGAACAGCAGCACCACCGGCAGCACGAAGGCGATGGAGATGCTCGATGGATCACGCAGGATCTGTAGGCTCTCCTTGCGGATCATCCCCAGCAGACGCATGCGGGATGATCGTCTCATGCTGTCGCCTGCTGCGCCTGCCGCTGCTCGATGAGCTGGATGAAGGCATCCTCCATGGTCGGATCGGGGTTCTCTGGGGTGCGCGCGCTGGTCTTCATCGCCAGTGGTGTCCCCTCGGTCAGCACCTCGCCCTCGGCCATGATCACCAGCCGGTCACAGTAGTTGGCCTCCTCCATGAAGTGGGTGGTGACCAGCACCGTGACACCGGCTTCTGCCAGGGCGTTGGTGCGGGCCCAGAACTCACGCCGGGCCAGGGGGTCGACACCGGAGGTGGGTTCATCGAGAAACAGGATCTCCGGTTCATGCATCAGTGCCGCAGCAAAAGAGAGGCGCTGTTTGTAACCCAGTGGCAGATCGCCGGCATTGGCATCGCGGAACGGCTCCAGCTCGAAGGTGGTCAGCGCCCACTCCAGGCGTGCCTTCTGCTGCTTGCCCCGCAGGCCATAGACGCCCGAGAAGAAGCGCAGGTTCTGTATCACAGAGAGGCTGGTATAGAGTGAGAACTTCTGCGCCATATAACCGATGCGCCCACGTGCGCTGGCGGCTGCCTGGCGCAGGTCATGACCGGCCACTGCCAACTCACCACTGCTGGCGGGCAGCAACCCGCAGAGCATGCGAAAGGTGGTGGATTTGCCGGCACCATTGGCCCCCAGCAGGCCAAAGATCTCCCCCCGACGCACGCTGAAACTGATGTTGTTCACGGCGATAAAGTCGCCAAAGCGGCGTTGCAGCTTGTGCACCCGGATCACTTCGTCATCTGTATTGGCCGTAACCTTTTTTTGCAGTGAAAGTGCCATGCCGCCCAGATCGCGCCGCCTCTTCAGGCGGGCGATAAAGGCATCTTCAAAGCGTGGCTCCACTGCTGTGAGCTGGAGATTTTGCTGCTCCGGCAACAGTGCTTCGGGCTCTGGTTTGCTGGGGCTCTCCATCACCAGACGCACCGCCTCGCCCTCGATCAGGGCATCCAGTACGCCGGGCGCCCGGCTCAGCTGCTCTTGCAGGCGACGGTGAGAGCAGCCGGCAGCACTGGCCTGAAAGATGCGGCCGCTAACCGGGCGGCTGAACTCCGCAGGGGTTCCCTGTCCCAGCAGCTTTCCCTGATGCATCAGGATCACCTCATCACAGCGCTCCGCCTCATCCAGGTAGGCGGTGGAGAGCAGTACGCTCATCCCCACCTCTTGCACCTGGTGATAGACGATCTGCCAGAGTTCGCGCCGGGAGAGTGGATCGACGCCGACAGTGGGTTCATCCAGCAGCAGCAGCCGGGGTGAGCGCACCAGTGTGCAGGCCAGCCCCAGCTTCTGTTTCATGCCGCCTGAGAGTTGCCCGGCCAGCCGCTGGGTGAATGGGCTCAGGCCGGTCATCTGCATCAGCTCCTGAAAGCGGGTCGCACGCTGTGCCACCGGCACGCCCTGTAGATCGGCGTAGAGTTCAAGGTTCTCCTGCACGCTCAGATCCTCGTAGAGGCCAAAGCGCTGCGGCATGTAGCCGATGCTGGACTGAACCTCCAGCGGCCGGGTGAGGGCATCTATCCCCAGCACCTGGATTGCCCCCTTATCCGGTAGCAGCAGTCCGGCGACAAGGCGCATCAATGTGGTCTTGCCCGCTCCGTCAGGGCCGATCAGGCCCGTCACCCGGCCTGGCTGAAGGGTCAGATCAATGCTGTCCAGTGCGGTTATTTTTCGTCCGGCACTGCGGAAGGTCTTGCTGACTGCAGAGAGGGTGGTTGGGTTGCCGCTCACGGCTATTGTCCGCAGTGGTTGCTGGTCGGTTCTGCTGAGGGGGAGGGCTGGTTCAGGGGGATGGTGACAGTGACGGGCATTCCCAGGCGCAGCTCATCCTGTGGGTTACAGGCGAAAACTCTGACCGAATAGACCAGCCGGGTGCGCAGTTCCGGGGTCTGGACATTCTTGGGGGTGAACTCCGCGGTGGGCGAGATGAATCCCACCCATCCCTCATAGCGCTTGCCGGGGTAGCTGTCGGTATGAATAGTGGCCTTTGCACCCAGGGTGATCTGGCCCAGTGCCGGTTCTGGCAGATAGGCCCGCACCCAGACCGGATCGACCAGGGCGAGTGTGAGTACCGGAGTCTGGGGTGAGGCCATGTCGCCCGGCTCCAGGATGCGGTCGCGCACAATAGCGTTGGCTGGTGCAATCAGGGAGGTGTCAGCCAGCTGCACTCGGGCCAGGGTCAGTGCCGCCTGCCGCGCATGGAGCTGGGCGCGGGCCTGGGCGATCTCCTCTTTTCGTGGCCCGGCCAGTGCCAGATCGAGTGCGGCTCTGGTCGCCTTTACCTGGGCTGCTGCAACGCTTGCGGCTGCCTTTGCCTCCTCCACCTCTTCCGGCGATGCCAGTTTCTGCTCGCTCAGTCTGTGCCGCCGCTCATAGGTATCCTCTGCTGCCTGAGCCTTTGCTACAGCCGCCTCCAAGTCAGCCCGCACCTTGCGGATCTCTTCAGGCCGACTGCCAGCCTCCAGCGTTGCCAGTACCTGCTGCTGTGCGGCAACCATTGCTTCAGTCTCCTCCATCAGCGCCTGCAGGCGCTCTGTATGCAGCCGGGCCAGGACCTCCCCCTTCTTTACTCTGTCCCCCTCCTGCACCCGAATCTCTTCAATGCGTTCACTGCCATTGAATGCAAGCCTCACCTCCCGGATATCGACATTGCCATACAGGGTCAGTGGGACTCCGGCTTCAGCGCCATCTTTTATCTGTAGCCACCAGTAGATGCCTGCACTGGCAGCGAGCAAAAATGGAAGCAGTAGAAGGTTTTTTCTGTTCATGCTCTTTTTCCTTGGATGCCATGCAGGTTACCGCCCAACCCCTGCCGTTTGGGATAAGCCGCTGTTTACTGCTGATCAAGTGATTTTCTGTGAATTGATCCACACGCCTTGTGGACTATTATAGAAGGTTAAAAAATTTAACCCGTTCCGTTAGTTAGAATGAAATGCTATATTTATCCGTAAGTTTTACGGATTGGAGAATATCTCCCATGAAACACATTGCACTGCTGGTTCTGATTACTGCCCTGTTTACCATGCCGCCGCTGGCGGTTGCTGACACGCTGCTGTTGGATGTCATTGCGGAGACTTCTGATAGTATGCCTCACCCTGGCCGTGGTCAAACCATGGAGCAGGTATACAATAAATTCGGGCAGGCCCGGCAGGAGCTTCCCGCTATTGGCAAGCCTCCCATTACCCGCTGGGTATACGAGAAGTTTACCGTTTACTTTGAGTATGATCGTGTTATCAAGACGGTAATCCATCGCTAATCATAACCTGAGGAAATAGAGAGACGTGGGCAAGACATACCCGGAAATCAGCAACAAACACCAAGCGTTTATTCAGGCGCAGCAGATGTTTTTTGTCGCCACCGCACCCAAAGGCGGCCACCTGAATCTCTCCCCGAAAGGGCTGGAGAGTCTGCACATCATCAACAGCAACCGGGTGCTATGGCTGAACTACACCGGCAGCAGCAATGAGACGGCCGCCCACCTGCGGGAAGATGATCGCATGACCATCATGTTCTGTGCCTTTGAGGGTGACCCTAAAATCCTGCGCCTTTATGGCCATGCTCGCACCATTCACCCCCGTGATGATGACTGGGAGACGCTGCTGCGCCATTTTCCTGATACGGCAGGCGCGCGCCAGCTGATCGAGATGGATGTTGAGCTGGTGCACACCTCATGTGGCTTTGGCGTACCCCTCTACAGCTACACAGGGCAGCGCGATACCCTGACCCGCTGGATAGAGAAAAAGGGCGAAGAGGGGATTACCCAATATTGGACAGATAGAAATGTCCAGAGCCTGGATGGTAAGCCCACCGGCATATTTGAAGATTAGACCCTGGCTACCTGCTCACAGACATAGGCCACCTGCTCTCTGCTGAGATCCGGGAATATCGGCAGCGACAGCGTCTCGTAGCAGAGCCCATCAACGACTGGAAGATCCCCCGCTTTGTAACCCAGCTCTGCATATACCGCTTGCAGATGCAGAGGCAGCGGGTAGCACTGGCTGTTGCCGATCCTGCAGCCATTGAGCTGCTCGCGCAGTGCATCACGTCGCGGATGGCGGATGGTGTAGAGGTTATAGGCATGGCGGCCATTTACGGCATGCTGAGGCGTCACCAGATCCAGCCCTGAGAGCATTTCGTCATACCAGGATGCGACCTGTCGGCGGGCAGCAACTGCGCCCTCTATGTCACGCAGTTTGATGCGCAACAGGGCCGCCTGAATCTCATCCAGACGGCTGTTGTAACCGGCCTCGACATGAATGAAGGGCTGGGTTGCGCCGTGGTTTCGCAGCTGTAGCAGACGCGCCTTGACCTCATCACTGCTGGTGGTGATCAACCCGCCATCGCCATAACAGCCCAAAACCTTGGTGGGATAAAAACTGAAGCAGCCGCAATCACTCATGCTGCCGGCGCGCTGGCCATTGTGCTCTGCACCGAAGGCCTGGGCGGCATCTTCAATGATATGCAGGCCATGATCCTTTGCAATGGCATTCAGGCGGGTCATATCTGCAGGGTTGCCAAAGAGATGCACCGGCAGGATGGCGCGGGTTCTGTCTGTAATGCAGCTCTCTACGCTGGTTGGATCAATATTAAAGCTGCCGATCTCTACATCCGCAAACACCGGGGTTGCACCCACCAGCGAGACCGCTTCGGCCGTGGCAAAAAAGGTGAAGGGGGTGGTGATCACCTCATCCCCTGGGCCAATGCCAAGTGCACGCAGTGACAGCACCAGCGCATCGGTGCCGCTGGCTACCGCAATCGCATGTTTTGCACCAACGTAGGCGGCGGCCTCCGCTTCAAAGGCATGCACATTGGGGCCAAGGATGAAGGCGCCACTGGCACCTGCACCGTCGATGGCCTGCATCCATTCATCGCGCAGTGCCTGATATTCTTTCTGTAGACTTAGATAGGGTACGCCCTGTGGGGCTTGCTCTTGTGGTTTGCTCATTGGCCTATGATCTCCTTCACTTTCAGTGCGACCGCTAAGGCCTCCAGCCCGACACGGCCATCGACCAGGGGCTTTTGCCCGCTGTTGATGCAGTCGATGAAGGCGGCAAGTTCGGTGTCCAGCGGTTTGATGGGGTCTATATCCACTTTTTCGACGATGATCTCGGGCCACTCCGAGCCAGGGGTGGATTTGGGGTATGCGGTTTCGATGCGTTGTTCGATGAAGTCGAGTGACTGGTAGAGGTTCTCTTCAAACACCCGGATGCGGCGCAGCTTCTTCTCTGATACGCGGCTGGCGATGACGTTGGCCACTGCGCCATTGGCAAACTCAAGCCGGGCATTGGCGATGTCGATATGGCTGGTCAGCACCCGGGTGCCGGCTGCTGCGATGGAGGTGATCTCTGAATTGACCAGTGACAGTATGATGTCGATGTCGTGGATCATCAGATCAGAGACTACATCGACATCGGTTGCTCGTGCCACAAACTCCCCCATGCGGTGAGCCTCGATAAAGCGTGGTCTGGAGATGCGATCTGCCAGCGCCATGACACCGGCGTTGAATCGTTCCAGATGGCCGATCTGCAAGAGCGCCCCCCGCTCTTCCGCCAGCTGTACGATTTCGCGCCCCTCGTCACAGCTGGTGGCAATGGGCTTTTCCAGCAGCATGTGGATACCCTGTTCCAGAAACGGGCGGGCTACTTCGAGGTGGGCCGTGGTAGGCACTACGATGCTGACGGCATCTATCTTTCCGAGGAGCTGCTGGCTGCTGCTGTAGGCTTCGCAGTTACACTCTGCGGCAACCTTTGCTGCGGTTTCTGCGTTGCTGTCAACAATGCCAATCAGTTCTACATTGGCCATACGGGAGTAGATCAGCGCGTGGAACCGGCCAAGATAGCCAACGCCAACGACCCCGACACGGGTTTTGTTTACCATAAAGGTGGATCCTGAATTTTTCTGGGCATCCCCAAGGCCTGGGAGGCTTGGGGGTGTGATGAAGTTAGTGGGCGGATTCTACCATAACAGGGCAGG
Organism: Sedimenticola sp.; assembly: GCA_026989135.1. Taxonomy (GTDB): domain Bacteria; phylum Pseudomonadota; class Gammaproteobacteria; order Chromatiales; family Chromatiaceae; genus WFXD01. The sequence continues at coordinate 22,737 of JALSJZ010000114.1, forward strand.
GTGGCTCGATAGCTTTAACGCCGGGTTCGGGGTGGACGTTCTGCAATCAGAGCCCTGAGTTTTAGTCGGTGCCGTCCTCGCCAGCCATCAATGGTGACAACAGATCCCGGCGGTTGCATGGCGATGGCGTTCAGGATGTCGTGGGAGTTATCAAACGCCATATTATTGATCTGTGTAATGATGTCGCCAGGCACAATGCCTGCCATATTGGCCGGGCCTCGCTCCAATACACCTGAGATCAGGACACCTTTTACCTGAGGCAGGTTAAACGACTCTGCCAGTTCTGGCGTAATATCCTGCACCATAATGCCCAGCCACCCCCTTATCACCCGCCCGTGTACCAGCAGTTGCTGCATAATGCCCTGAGCCAGTGAGACGGGGATGGCAAAGCCAATCCCCTGAGAGCCGCCGGTTTTGGAGAAGATGACTGTATTGATGCCCAGCAGGTGCCCGTAGGCATTGATCAGCGCGCCTCCGGAGTTGCCTGGATTGATGGCTGCATCGGTCTGAATGAAATCCTCAAAGGTGTTGATGCCCAGCTGATTGCGCCCAGTGGCGCTGATAATGCCCATGGTTACGGTTTGGCCGACGCCAAAGGGGTTGCCTATGGCCAGCGCGACATCGCCTACCCTGATCTCTTCTGCCCTGCCCAGCTCTATGGCAGGAAGATTTTCTGTGTGGGCAAAAAGTACGGCCAGATCGGTATCCGGATCGGTGCCCACGACGGCTGCTGAGATATTTCGTCCGTCATGCAGCACCAATTGAATCTCACTGGCACCCTCTATTACATGGTGATTGGTCAGAATGTAACCGCGTGCATCCATAATCACGCCGGAACCGAGGCTGGTCTCCCGTCGTTGGTGTGGCTTGGCGACTTGTGGATCATTAAAGAAGGAGCGGAAGGCCGGGTCATTGAATGCGGGGTTAAGCGGCTCGGTAATCAGTTTGGTGGTGAATATGTTGACCACAGAAGGTGCTGCTTTTTCGACGGCGGTTGAGTATGATGCTGGCCCATTCGTTATTGTCAGGGGGCTGGCTGGGGGGGGAGGCTGCGGTATTGCAGCAACAGGAGCTGATGGCTGAGGTGCCTGTTGAGGGCTGTCCAGGAGTGCTGGTTGCAGCATCAGTACGACAAAAGCCACAGCAAGGCCGGCCGTGATTGATGTCAGAGCAAAAGAAAAGAGCTTTCGTAATTCCATGGGGAGGCATAATCTATCAATCCAGAGAGAAAAACCAGCCGCAGTCCGAGGTCGTGTCCCATGATTGAATTAAAAGATTTGGAAGCCTATTGCAATGGGCTGCTGGAGATAGAACGTTTTCAGGATTACTGCCCCAATGGGTTGCAGGTTGATGCGGGAAGGGTTGAGATAGAGAGGGTAGTCACCGGCGTTACGGCCTGTCAGGCGCTGATTGATGCCGCAATTGAAGCCGAAGCGGATCTGCTATTGGTGCACCACGGCTATTTCTGGAAGGGGGAGCCGGAACCACTGACGGGCATCAAGGGGCGTCGAATCAGAACCTTGATGCAGGCCGGGATCAATCTGTTGGCCTATCATCTGCCGCTGGATGCGCACCCGCAACTTGGCAATAATGCGCAACTGGCAGAGCGGTTGGGGTTTTCAGCTGCCACTCCAATAAAAGATGGCCTGATATGGCAAGCCAGCCTACAGCAGCCATTGACTGCTGATGAACTTGGCGCGCGTATTGCGCAAGCCCTTGACCGGCAGCCGCTACACATCCCGGCTGGAGACGGGCCGTTACAGCGTGTTGGATGGTGTAGTGGGGCCGCGCAGGATGCTATTGAGCAGGCGGCAGAGTTGAAGCTGGATGCCTTTATTACGGGGGAGTTGTCAGAGCGCACAGTGCATCTGGCGCGTGAGCTGGGTATCCACTTTTATGCTGCTGGACACCATGCCACTGAGCGATATGGCATCCAGGCCTTGGGGGCACATTTGGCAGAATGCCACGCACTGGAACAGCAGTTTATCGATATTCCTAATCCGGCTTGACCTGATTGGCCGCTTGTAACAAAATACCCCATTAATTTGCTTGGTGAATGCAGAGCTGCATTGCCGCAATAAGAAAAGCAAGTGGGTCGACAGAGCCACTAAAATTCAGCATCCCAGATCTATCCAGATTTATCTTCCGGGAGTAAACAGTATGAGCGCAGCAGGCGTGGATCTAAAAAAACGAAGGTTCCTTACCGCCGCAACGAGTGCCGTTGCAGGTGTTGGAGCCGTCTTTGTAGCCGTCCCTTTCCTGGGTTCCTGGGCTCCTAGCGCTAGAGCTAGGGCAGCAGGCGCACCAGCAGAGGCCGATATCAGCAAACTTGAACCCGGTCAGAAGATAAACGTCAAATGGCGCGGCAAGCCGGTATGGATTGTGCGCCGCACCGAGCAGACTGTGGCTGACCTGTCAAAATTGACCGATCAATTGGCTGACCCTGCTTCGGACGTGCCGCAGCAGCCAGAGTATTGCAAGAACGAGTACCGTTCACGCAAGCCTGAATATCTGGTTGCGGTAGGCATCTGTACACACCTGGGTTGTTCGCCAACCTTCCGCCCTGAGATGGCACCAGACGATTTAGGGGCAGATTGGTTGGGGGGCTTCTACTGCCCTTGCCATGGTTCCCGATTTGACCTGGCTGCCCGCGTCTATAGTGGCTTTCCGGCACCTACGAACCTGGTCATACCGCCGTATTACTACATCTCTGATAGCGTGATCCTGATCGGTGAAGATGGAGGAGCAGCATAATGAGTTTTATAAACTGGGTTGACGAGCGCTTTCCTGCGACCAAGGTGTGGAATGAGCACCTGGCAGAATACTACGCGCCAAAAAACTTTAATTTCTGGTATTTCTTTGGCTCGCTGGCCATATTGATGCTGGTAAACCAGATCTTGACCGGCGTCTGGCTGGCGATGAGCTATAAACCGGATGCTGAGCTGGCCTTTGGCTCTGTTGAATTCATCATGCGTGATGTGGAGTGGGGCTGGCTGATTCGTTATATGCACTCGACCGGGGCATCGGCCTTCTTCATCGTGGTCTATCTGCATATGTTCCGTGGCATCATGTATGGCTCTTACAGAGGGCCGCGCGAGCTGCTATGGATCATCGGCATGATCATCTATGTTGCCATGATGGCAACGGCTTTCATGGGCTACCTGCTGCCTTGGGGTCAGATGTCCTTCTGGGGCGCACAGGTGATTGTGAATCTGTTCAGTGCGGTACCCTTTATAGGTGAAGAGCTGGGCATCTTTATTCGTGGTGATTTTGTTATCTCGGATGCCACGCTGAACCGTTTCTTCGCGCTGCACTTCCTACTGCCGTTTGTGCTGGTTGGGCTGGTGTTCGTGCATATCGTTGCACTGCATAAGGTGGGATCGAACAATCCGGATGGCATCGAGATCAAGGAAAACAAGGATGAGAACGGCATCCCGCGTGATGGTATCCCCTTCCACCCGTACTACAGTGTCAAGGATATTGTGGGCGTGATGGGATTCCTGATCCTCTTCTCCATGGTGCTCTTTTTTGCCCCGGAGATGGGCGGCTACTTCATTGAGGCACCAAACTTTGAACCGGCCAACCCGCTGAAGACACCGGATCACATCGCGCCAGTCTGGTACTTCACCCCCTACTACGCCATCTTGCGTGCGGTTCCCTCTATCATGGGATCAGCCTTTCCTGGCGTGTTGGCCATGGGTGCTGCGATTGTCTGCTTCTTCTTCCTGCCTTGGCTGGATAGAAGCCCTGTTAAGTCCATGCGCTACAAAGGCCCCATTCAGAGAGCGGCACTGGGCATGTTCGTCATCGTGTTCATTATTCTGGGTGTTTTGGGTGTTTTACCATCAACCCCAGCGTTAACGCTGCTGGCACAGGTCTGTACCGTGCTCTATTTTGCCTACTTCTTGCTGATGCCCTGGTACAGCAAAATTGATTCAACAAAACCTGTTCCAGAGAGGTTGACCTAATGAAAAAGCTGATCATTGCATTGATGTTGTTTGCGACGCCTATGCTCAGCATGGGGGCGGCCAGTCCTGTTCCCCTGGATGATGCAGACGTTGACTTGAGTGACAAAGAGTCACTACAGCGTGGCTTTAAGTATTTTGTTAACTACTGTCTGAGCTGCCACTCCGCCAAATACCAGCGTTTTGAACGCACTGCTAATGACCTGGGTCTGACGTTTGAAGATGTTAAGCAGAATCTGATGTTTACCGCAGATAAAATCGGCTCAACCATGGATATCGCGATGACGGATAAAGATGCCAATATCTTCTTTGGCGTGACGCCTCCCGACCTGAGTCTTACTACACGCTCGCGTGGTCCGGATTGGGTTTACACCTATATGCGCAGCTTCTACCTGGATGACTCCAAGCCCATGGGCATCAACAATACCGTCTTCCCTGACGTGGGCATGCCACATGCATTGTGGGAGCTACAGGGTTGGCAGGAGGCGCGCTTTAAAAAGAGTGAGAATGGCCAGATGAAGTTCGAGAAGTTTGAGCTGGTCAAGGCCGGTAGCATGACGCCCGAAGAGTATGATGCGGCCATGCGTGATCTGGTCAACTTCATGACCTACCTGGGCGATCCTTCCCAGATGGAGCGCAAGGCTCTGGGCGTGAAGGTCATTCTCTTCCTGCTGGTTCTGTTTGTATTGTCTTACCTGCTGAAGAAGGAGTATTGGAAGGATATCCACTAAGCAAAACACAGCAGTAAAAAAACAGGGGTGCTCAGTTTTCATGTATACTGAGCACCCCTTTTTTATTTTTAGGAACCCTGTTGGGTTTCTAATTTGAGACACGCTGGAGTGGCTTAAATGGCCGTAGTTTCTAATAAACGTCCCGTAATGACTCTCTACTCAGATCCTGTGAGTGCATACAGTCATCGTGTTCGAGTGGTACTTGCAGAAAAAAATATCGCGGTTGATATTATTGATGTCGACCCGCTGAATCTCTCTGATGATGTTATGGATCTCAACCCCTATGGCACCCTGCCAACCCTGGTTGACCGTGACCTGACGCTGTATGAATCACGTATCATTATGGAGTATCTTGATGAACGCTTCCCTCATCCGCCCCTGTTGCCGGTAGACCCTGTCTCGCGCGCCTCTGCGCGCCTCTATATGCACCGGGTGGACAGTGACTGGTACACAAAAATGAACCGAATACTGGTTGGCGGGGCAAAGGCAACAGCTGCACGCAAAGAGCTGAAAGAGAGTCTGATAGCTGCCGCCCCCATCTTTACGGCAAAACCATTTTTTATGAGTGACGACCTGACGCTGGCGGATTGCAGCATTGCCCCGCTATTATGGCGCTTGCCTGGGTTTGGCATTGAATTGCCTGCCCAGGCCGAACCCGTGCTGGATTACGCGCAGCGCATGTTCGATCGGGAGGCATTCAAGGAGAGCCTGTCCGAAGCCGAGCGGGAGATGCGACTCTGATCTCCAATCGCCCCTATCTGGTTCGTGCGCTGTTTGAGTGGCTGGTGGATTGTGGTCTCACACCCTATCTGCTAGTGGATGCAGCGGGCGATGGGGTGGTTGTGCCGGAGCGGCATATAAAGGATGGGCGTATTGTGCTCAATATCAACCCCGGTGCGGTCAAGGATCTTCAGCTTGGAAATGAGCTGATCTCTTTCAGTGCGCGCTTTGACGGGGCGCCAAGGGCAGTGCGGATTCCCCCGCAGGCCGTGCTGGGCATCTATGCCAAGGAGGATGGGCGGGGCATGCTGTTTCCCGATGAGTCTGGAGGTGACAGCGATGGCTCAGCCGATGAACCCAACCCGCCTAAACCACCCTCTAATGATCGCCCCGGCCTGAAGCTGGTGAAATAGAGGGGCATCTGCAGAGGTGCTTACAAAACCCCTGAGACAGCCCCTGGCGGCGTTAAAAATCGGCTCAAAATGCTCATTTATTGCGTGTAAACTCCGCTTTTTCGCAAATTTTTGCCTCGCTTAAAGCGCCTTCTTTTGGTGCCAGGAACAGTCTCAGGAGTTTTGCAAGCACCTCTGTAGAAAAGAGATAGCCGGACAGCACTTACTGTCCGGCTATTTTTTTGGCGCTCTACTTCTTTTCGTTACGTTCTTGAACCTCTTTAATTACCTCTTCAGCCACATTCTTCGGGCATGGCAGATAGTGTGAGAACTCCATGGAGAACTGCCCACGGCCTGAGGTCATGGTGCGCAGGTCACCGATGTAACCAAACATCTCACTCAGTGGCACATCGGCCTTGATACGCACTGAGGTTACGCCGGCCTCCTGAGATTTAATCATGCCACGGCGGCGGTTGAGGTCGCCAATCACATCACCGACGTGATCCTCAGGGGTAAACACATCCACCTTCATGATGGGTTCAATCAGCTGCGGGCCAGCCTTTGGAATGGTCTGACGATAGGCACCTTTGGCGGCGATCTCAAAGGCGATCGCAGAGGAGTCAACGGCATGGTAGGAACCATCTGTCAGGGTGACTTTTAAGTCAAGACAGGGGAAGCCTGCCAGTACGCCCTGCTCCAGGCTCTTTCTGAAGCCCTTCTCTACAGCCGGCCAGAACTCTCTGGGCACGTTGCCGCCGGTAACGACAGATTCAAATACATAACCGCTGCCGGTCTCGCCTGGCTCGATGATGTAGTCGATTTTACCAAACTGACCGGAGCCACCAGACTGTTTCTTGTGGGTGTAGCTGTCTTCTACCCGCTTGGTGATGGTTTCACGGTAGGCCACCTGTGGCTTGCCGACCTCGACTTCAACGCCGTGGGTGCGTTTGAGGATGTCGATCTTGATATCGAGGTGCAGTTCGCCCATACCCTTAAGGATGGTTTCGCCGCTCTCTTCATCGGTTTCAACGCGGAATGAGGGATCCTCTTGCACCATCTTGTTGAGTGCGACGCCCATCTTCTCGGAGCCGCCTTTGTCCTTTGGCGCGATGGCGACAGAGATTACGGGATCAGGGAAGACCATAGGCTCCAGGGTTGCCGGGTGCTTGGGGTCGCACAGGGTGTGGCCGGTGCGAACATTCTTCATGCCCAGCACGGCAACGATGTCGCCCGCCTGTGCTGAGTTCAGCTCGATACGCTCATCAGCATGCATCTCGACGATGCGGCCAATGCGCTCGGTTTTGCCGGTAAAGCTGTTGAGTACGGTGCTGCCCTTGCCCAGTGAGCCGGAATAGATACGGATAAAGGTCAGCGCGCCGTAGCGGTCATCCATGATTTTGAAAGCCAGTGCACGCAGTGGCTTGTCCGGATCGACGATTGCAAATTCGCCGGTCTCATTGCCTTCGGGGTCAACCTCAGGCTGAGGCTTGACCTCGGTTGGAGAGGGCAGGTAATCAACAACCGCATTCAGTATCAGCTGCACGCCTTTGTTCTTGAAGGCGGAGCCACAGTAGGTGGGGAAGAAGTCCAATGCGATGGTGCCCTTGCGGATGCAGGCCTTGAGGGTATCTATATCCGGCTCTTCGCCGTCCAGATATTTCTCCATGGCCTCATCATCCTGCTCGAGAGCGGTCTCGACCAGCTGTTCGCGCCAGCTCTCAACATCGTCCACCATGTCGGCGGGCACATTCTGGATCTCATACTTCAGTGGGTCACCGGAGTCATCCCACACCCAGGCCTTGCGGGTGAGCAGGTCGACAACACCGACGAAATCATCCTCGGTGCCGATGGGCAGGGTCATGACCAGCGGATTGGCACCCAGCACATCTTCCACCTGTTTGGTAACGCGGTAGAAATCAGCACCCAGGCGATCCAGCTTGTTGACGAAGATGATGCGGGCAACCTCGGATTCGTTGGCATAGCGCCAGTTGGTCTCTGACTGAGGTTCCACACCGCCGGAGCCGCAGAATACGCCAACACCGCCATCCAGCACTTTCAGGGAGCGGTAGACCTCGATGGTGAAGTCAACGTGCCCTGGGGTATCAATGATATTCAGACGGTGGCCATCCCACTCGCAAGATGTTGCAGCAGACTGAATGGTGATGCCGCGCTCCTGCTCTTGATCCATGAAGTCAGTGGTGGCGGCGCCATCATGCACCTCACCAATCTTGTGAATCTTACCGGTTAGTTTCAGGATTCGCTCGGTGGTGGTGGTTTTACCTGCATCCACATGAGCGAAGATGCCGATATTTCGGTAGTGGGATAGATCTGTCATAGTTGTACTCTAGTGTTAGGCAAAAAAATCTGGCAGCCATCCTTGAGTGCTCTTGAGAGGGCTGGTTAGCTCCCATTCACACAGATCTCACTCATTTCAACCTGACAGACGCGAAGGCGGATGGCCTGCGGCTTGGATGATAAAAATTAGTCAGATGCTTGTGGCTTAGCAAAACCCGGCATTATAGTCAAAAACCCTGGCGGTGGAAATCACTATCGGGCGGAAAATCTATCTTTTTCCGCCTAAGAGTGATGGCCGCTCGTTTCTTTGGCTGGAAGCCGTGCGTTGTTGATGGGCGGCAGCCTGGGGCTTGCCTTTCCTTCCTGTGCCCTCTTTTGGGTTGTTGCCAGTGCTGCTGGCTGCTGCCCCTTTGGCTCCTGAGGGTTTCCGGCTGGGCTTGCGCTGCGCATGCGAGGTGTTGGCGCTGTTCCCGTGCGCGCGCCGTCCCCTGTCATGGCGCAAGTTGCCCCCTTGTCGCTTGCTGCCAATGGGTTCGGCCTGGATGGTTGGGTCAGGTTCATAGCCTGGCACGGTAACCTTGGGTATCTCACGTTTGATCAGCCGTTCAATATCCCGCAACAGTTTGAGTTCATCGACGCAGACCAGTGAGATGGCCTCACCTTCGTTGCCGGCGCGGCCGGTGCGGCCGATGCGGTGGACATAATCCTCAGGCACATTGGGCAGCTCAAAATTGACGACATGGGGCAGCTGGTCAATATCTAGCCCACGCGCTGCAATATCGGTAGCTACCAATATTCGCACTTCACCCTGTTTGAAATTTGCCAGGGCTCGTGTGCGTGCGCCCTGGCTTTTGTTGCCATGAATGGCGGCTGCACTCAGGCCGTCGCGCTCCAGCTGCTGAGCCAGTTTGTTGGCGCCATGCTTGGTGCGGGTAAATACCAGAACCTGCCTCCAATCCTGGGAGCCAATCAGAAATGAGAGCAGTTCACGTTTGCGCTTTCGATCTACGGGATGAACCGTCTGGTCAATACTGTCAGCCGCCATGTTGCGTCGTGCCACCTCAATATGTACCGGCTTGTTCAGCAGGCTGTCGGCCAGCTTTTTGATATCGCCGGAGAATGTGGCAGAGAAGAGCAGGTTTTGGCGATTCTTTGGCAGCAGTGCCAATATCTTGCGAATATCGCGGATGAAGCCCATATCCAGCATGCGATCCGCTTCATCCAGTACCAGGATCTCAATCTTGGAGAGATCCACGGTCTTTTGGGAGAGGTGATCCAGCAGCCGCCCTGGTGTTGCCACCAGAATATCAACACCGTGGCGTAGCTTCTCGATTTGGGGGTTGATCTTCACGCCGCCAAAAATTACGGCGGAGCGCAGAGGCAGATGCTGACCGTAGTCGCTGACGCTTGCGCCCACTTGTGCTGCAAGCTCGCGGGTTGGGGTCAGTACAAGGGCGCGCACCGGGCGGCGGCCGTTTATCTGCCGCTCGCCCAGGCGTTGCAGCAGCGGCAGGGTGAATCCGGCGGTTTTTCCTGTGCCGGTCTGGGCTCCTGCCATTACATCCTTCCCTTCAAGGATGGTAGGGATGGCCTGGCGTTGAACCGGTGTTGGTTCGGTATAGCCCTGCTCGGCCACGGCGCGGCATAGTTCGGCTGACAGGCCGAGTGAATCAAATGACATACGGATAGAGCTCCTGGATATTAAAGACCCAAAGCAACCCGTTTGGGTTGGTCTCTGTAACTGATTTAAAGTGGAGAGATGGTTACGATGGGAGGCGGCGCTATAGATTTGCACCACCTGAATTATTTAAAGCCGTTAACTATAGCATAACCTGAGCAGGGTTTCAGAAAAGCGATTCACGTTGCTATTCAGCCCGCAATTACTTACTATTTTTTGCTATTCAATTTAGAGATGGCCGCTGATGGCACTGCTTGCCAGCTGCTAAAAGCAGGGCAAAAAAAAGGGACTCCGGGGGATGGAGTCCCAAAAAAGCTGAAGTAAATTAAGGAGGATTACTTCATGCGGGGGAAACAGCAAATAGTGAATCTGTTCAATCCATTATTTGCGTTCACGGGAAGCAATATAACGAAACGCTGATATAAATAAAACTAAAATATATCAATAATTACCATATACAATAATTAATATTAAAATGAAGTTCACACTCCGACAACTGAAGGTGTTTACCTCTGTAGCCAAACACTCAAGCTATACGCGTGCTGCGGAAGAGCTGTTTCTCAGTCAGCCTGCGGTTTCCATCCAGGTTAAACAGCTGGAGGGGCATATCGGCATGCCGCTGTTTGAGCAGATTGGCAAGAAGATCCATCTTACCCAGGCAGGCAGAGAGGTGCAGCACTACAGCCATGCCACCTTTCAGCAGCTCAAAGAGATGGAGGATGTACTGGAGGCCATGCAGGGGCTTAGCGGTGGGCGCCTGGATATTGCTGTGGCCAGTACCATCAACTATTTTGCGCCCAAGTTGCTGGCGGCCTTCAGTCATCACCACCCCGATATTGACCTCACGCTGGAGGTGACCAATAGAGAGATGTTGAAAAAAAGATTGCTGGGCAACGAAAGGGATATCATTCTTATGGGCCAGCCGCCGGCCAAGATGGATCTGGAAGCCACACCCTTTATGGAAAACCCTCTTGTTGTTATTGCCCCGCCAGACCATCCGCTGGCTAAAGAGCGGCAGATCCCTCTACAGCGGCTGGCTAAAGAGACCTTCCTCATCCGTGAGCCTGGTTCCGGTACGCGCCTGGCCATGGAACGTTTCTTTCAAGACAGGAAGATACGTTACAAGACGGGCATGGCAATGAGTCAGAATACGGCCATCAAGCAGGCAGTCCGTGCAGGCATGGGGCTGGCAGTGGTCTCCAGACACACCATCGAGCTTGAGGTTGAGACGGGGCGGTTGCAGGTGCTGGATGTGGAGGAGTTCCCTATCATGCGCACCTGGCATATCGTCTATCCTCGTGGCAAACGGCTCTCTCCTGCCGCCCAGGCTTTCCATGATTTCGTGCTAAGCGATAATTTATCTGCGCTGTCCGGATTGAGTTAGCCAGAAAAAGAACACCTCTCCTCATGTTTAGATGGCGCAAAAGTGGTTTAAATGGGGTAGACTGCGGCGTTTCGCTTGGCCAAATGTGATTTGATTTCCGATGTCCCGTTGCAACGAAACCGATACAGCCACACCTTTGACAGACTACCCGCTGCTCGCGCAGGTCAATACACCAGCTGATGTGCAGCAGCTTGACGAAGCCATGCTGGCTCAGCTTGCTGATGAGCTGCGCCGTTTTCTGGTGGAGACAATATCCCAAACTGGCGGACATTTAGCGGCCGGGCTGGGGGTGGTGGATCTCACAATTGCCATGCACCACGTCTTTAACACCCCGGAAGACCGCTTTGTATGGGATGTCGGACACCAGGCCTATCCACACAAGATATTGACTGGGCGGCGGGACAGGATGCATACGCTGCGCCAAAAGAACGGGATATCCGGTTTTCCCCGTCGTTGCGAAAGTCTGCATGATGCCTTTGGGGCTGGTCACTCAAGCACATCTATCAGCGCCGGGCTGGGTATGGCCGCTGCCGCGAAGCAGAAAGGTGACGAGCGGCAGATCATCGCTGTGATTGGTGATGGAGCTATGGGTGGCGGCATGGCCTTTGAGGCGATGAATCACGCGGGCGCGCTGGATCTTGATCTGCTGGTCATCCTCAATGACAACGAGATGTCCATCTCCAAGCCTGTGGGTGCAGTCAGCAACCACCTGGCGCGGCTGCTATCAGGGAAATTTTACACCCGGGTACGCGAAGGCGGCATAAATGCCCTCAAACACATGCCCGGCATCACCGAGCTCATGGAGCGTGCAGAGGAGCACATGAAGGGGATGGTGATGCCCTCCACCCTGTTTGAAGAGCTGGGGTTTAACTACATCGGCCCTATCGACGGCCATGATCTGCCTACACTGGTCACCACGCTGCGCAACATGAAGGCGATGAGCGGCCCACGTCTGCTGCACGTTGTTACAAAAAAAGGCCAGGGCTACGAACCCGCAGAAGAGGATCCCTGCGTCTACCACGGTGTCACCCCATTCAACCCCTCTACCGGAGAGATGGCGAAGAAAAAGGGCGGTCAGACCTATACCCAGGTCTTTGGCAGCTGGCTGTGTGAGACCGCTGAAAAAGATGACCGGCTGGTGGCAGTCACCCCGGCCATGTGCGAGGGCTCTGGCATGGTCAGCTTCTCACGGCGGTTCCCGGAGCGTTTTTTTGATGTTGGCATTGCCGAGCAGCATGCCATGACCTTTGCGGCCGGCATGGCCTGTGAAGGGCTGAAACCTGTGGTAGCCATCTACTCCACCTTTCTACAGCGTGGTTATGATCAGTTGGCGCACGATATTTCACTGCAAAATCTGGATGTAACGCTGGCGGTCGACCGTGCTGGCCTGGTAGGCCCGGATGGCGCTACACATGCTGGCAGCTTCGATCTAAGCTATGTCCGCACTCTGCCCAATATGGTTATTCTGGCACCGTCTGATGAAAATGAGTGCCACCAGATGCTGCAGACAGCCTACGAATATGAAGGCCCGGCTATGGTTCGCTATCCCCGTGGCAGCGGCTCTGGTGTGACGATTAAAGAGCCATGTGTAACCCTCCCTCTGGGCAGAGGGGAGCTGCGTCGACAGGGTCAGCGGGTTGCGATACTTGCATTTGGCAGCATGCTGACCCCTGCGCTGAAGGTTGGTGAAGAGCTGGATCTTACGGTTGCCAATATGCGCTTTGTAAAACCACTGGATGAGGCGCTCATCCTGCAGCTGGCAGAGCAGCATGAGCTGCTGGTTACGGTGGAAGAGAATATGATTCAAGGTGGTGCAGGCTCCGCAGTCAATGAGCTGTTGGCTCAGAATCACAAGGTGATCCACATCATTAACCTGGGGCTGCCGGACTACTATATTGAACATGCACAGCCCGCAGAACAGCTACAACGATGCGGCCTGGATGCCGATGGCATCCGCAGATCCATATTGGAAGTAGTTGGTGAGGAGGCGGAACAGGGCGTCCGGTCTGCTTAAGAACGCCCGTGAAATAACCACCTGCTCTGCTCCTTCTACCTTTGCTTCATTGGCTTCTTTATTTGGAGTCTCCACAGGGGTGCTTGCAAAACTTCTGAGACAGCCCCTGGCGGCGTTAAAAACTGGCTCAAAATGCTCATTTACTATGTGTAAACTCCGCTTTTTCGCCAATTCTTGCCTCGCTTAAAGCGCCTTCTTTTGGTGCCAGAAGCAGTTTCAGGAGTTTTGCAAGCACCTCCACAAGCTCCCCGGCTTCTACTGGCACTGAGTCAACTGATCTGATAACTTATGCCGCCAGCTATGACGCGTTGCCATAAATATTGGTTATGGCCGAGAAGTTTATCCGCCTGCATGGTATAAACCGGCTGGCCTTTTTCTCTGCTGAACTGGATGCACGGTATTCTCAAGATGAAATCTTACAGCTTTGCCGCACTACTGTTTCTGTTCTGGGTCTTTTTGTCAGGGCATCTCACGCCCCTGTTGCTTGGGTTTGGGGTGGTATCTGTCGCACTGGCAGTTTTCCTGTCGAAGCGGATGAATGTTATTGATCATGAAAGCTACCCCCTGCACCTCTCATCACAGCTCCCGGCTTTTTTTGTTTATATCTTTAAAGAGATCATAAAGGCGAATATTGATGTTGTTAAACGGATCCTTCAGTGGCAGGGCAGCACTATCAGCCCACAGCTGGTAGATATCCCCGTACAGCAGACATCCGACCTGGGGCGCGTGATCTATGCCAATGCCATTACCCTGACGCCAGGTACGGTAAGTATTGAGCTGTCCCAAGAGACCATAACGATTCACGCGTTAACCGAGGAGGCAGCTCAAGAACTTGCTGCGGGAAACATGGCCAAAGAAGTTTCTAACCGGGTTCTTGTCGAATAATGTTTATTGCAGTCTCAGTGGCGATTCTCATCACCATGGGGTTGGCGCTTGCGCGAGCTCTTACGGGGCCTACAACCTATGACCGGATTGCTGCGGTTAATATGTTTGGCACCAAAACCGTGCTGCTGATTGCGGTTTTGGCATTCTTGTCAGGCAGCACGGATCTGCTGGATATTGCGCTGGTCTACGCGCTGATCAATTTTATAGGCGTTGTAGCGGCGCTGAAGCTGGTTACCCAGAAAAATTTTCACTCCTCGGAAGAGAATAGGAGAGAAGTAGAATGATGATCGACATTCTTAGCTGGGTTTGCCTCTTTGCAGGTGGCCTGCTGGGCATTATTGGTGGCATTGGTATTCACCGCTTTCCTGACTTTTATAGCCGTCTGCATGCCGCAGGGATAACCGATACCCTCTGCGCCATGTTGATTTTATTTGGCCTTGGGTTGCAAGCGGGTTTTACCCTCGCAGCCTTCAAACTGGCGTTGATCTTTGTGTTTCTCTTTTTTACCAGCCCAACCGCCTCACACGCATTGGCAAATGCGGCGCTGCACAGCGGCCTGAAGCCAAAGCTGGATATGGATGGTCGCGGGGTCAGATCGTGATTGATATTCTTATCAATGTCACCTTGCTGGCCTTTCTGGCGATCACCTCAGTGGCCATTTTGCGCATGACAAACCTGTTTGCCATCGTCATGCTGTATGGAATCTTCAGCCTTCTGTCTGCGGGGCTGTTTGTTGTAATGGATGCACCAGATGTGGCATTTACTGAGGCCGCAGTGGGCGCGGGAATCTCTACGGTGTTGATGCTGGCTACACTGGCTTTGACAAGAAGCCGGAAGAGAGGCCATGAGGGCGATTATGAGGAGAAGCCCTCGCGCGCCCACCGTCCATGGCTGCCGCTGGCGGTAGTGGGCATAACCGGCACCGCGCTGGTTTATGGCACCTGGGATATCCCAGGTTTTGGCGACCCTAATGCGCCTGCGCAGACGCATGTTGCGCGCTATTACATTGAAAATACCATGTCAGACACTGGAGTCCCAAATATGGTGACCGCTGTGCTGGCGAGTTATCGCGGGTTCGATACACTGGGAGAGGTCGCGGTTGTCTTTACCGCAGGGGTCGCTGTTTTGCTGCTGATCGGTGGAAGGCGTCCAAAATCCGGCGCCAAGGTGAAGAGTGAGGGGGGAGAGGATGAAGCCTAACCTTATTCTGCATGTTGTCTCAAAATTTCTTATTCCACTGATTATTGTCTTTGCACTCTATGTTCAGTTTCATGGTGATTTCGGGCCTGGTGGAGGTTTCCAGGCCGGGGTGATCTTTAGCGCCGCCATCATACTCTACGCCCTGGTGTTTGGGCTCGATGCGGCAGAGAAGATCATCCCCTCTCATGTGCTGCGTATTTTGGCCAGCTTTGGTCTGCTGCTCTATGCGGGTGTTGGTGTGGTTACACTGCTGTTAGGCGCCAATTATCTGGATTACAGCGTCCTGGGCAGCACCCAGATTGCAGGGCAACACCTGGGTATTTTGCTGGTAGAGCTGGGGGTAGGCATTACAGTTGCTGCCGTCATGCTGATTCTCTATTTTGCCTTCGCAGGCAGAGGCAGAACCTGATGGATTTCTTTATTGACCATTACAACTACTGGGTAGTGATTTTCTTAATGATGGTGGGTCTCTACACCGTGATAAGTCGCGGTAATCTCATAAAAAAAATCATTGGCCTGAATATTTTTCAGGTCTCTGTCTTTTTTCTCTACATCAGTGTCGGCACGGTGGAGGGGGGGGCTGCACCGATTCTTACCGATGGCATTGAGCTCTACTCAAACCCGCTGCCGCATGTGCTGATTCTCACTGCCATCGTGGTGGGTGTGGCGATGACTGCGCTGGCGCTGGCGCTGGTGGTGCGTATTAAAGAGTCCTACGGCACCATTGAAGAAGATGAAATTCACGAGCTGGATCATTCGCTGTAATGGAAAATAATATTAGCCTACTGTTGGTTGCAGTACCGCTTATTGCCGCCCCTGTCGTAGCTGTTTTGCCCCGTGGTCGACTCCCATGGGCGGTCACTCTGGTGGTCACCTTTCTCTGTGCACTGTTTGCCAGCATGCAGCTGTACGGGGTGCTCAGTGGCGGTCTGATCAGTTATGAGCTGGGCGGATGGGCGCCACCCTGGGGGATCGAATACCGCATTGATGCCGTCAATGCCTTTGTGGCACTGATTGTTGCAGGTATTGCGGCGGTTACGCTGCCCTATGCCCTGCTCAGCGTAGAGCAGGAGATCCCGGAAGAGCAGATCCCGCTGTTCTATAGCGCCATGCTGCTCTGCCTGACCGGCCTGCTGGGGATTACGCAGACCGGCGATATTTTTAATGTCTTTGTCTTCTTAGAGATATCATCACTCTCCTCGTATGCGCTGATCAGCCTGGGGAGAAAGCGGCAGGCGCTCACCTCTGCCTACCAATATCTGATTATGGGCACGGTTGGTGCCACCTTTTTCCTGATCGGTGTCGGGCTGATCTATTCACAAACCGGCACCTTGAATATGCAGGATCTGGCAGTGCGCCTGCCCGAGGTAGCTCACTTTAAAACCGTCAATACCGGCTTTGCCTTCATCATGATCGGTATCGCACTGAAGCTGGCACTGTTTCCATTGCATCTTTGGCTGCCCAATGCCTACACCTATGCCCCCTCAGTGGTAACGGTCTTCCTTGCCGCAACAGCGACCAAGGTTGCTCTTTATGTGATGTTGCGGGTGCTCTTCACCATTTTCCCGGATAGCTTTTTGTTGGCAGCACATGCCAGAGAACTCTTTATCGTAGCGGGTATTGCCAGCATTATCATCGCGTCGGTCTACGCCATCTATCAGGAGGATGTCAAGCGGTTGCTGGCCTACTCCAGTGTGGCACAGATTGGCTATATGGCGATGGGGATCGGGTTTGCATCTGCCACAGGTGTTACCGCTGCACTGATCCATCTTTTCAATCACTCGTTGATGAAAGGTGCTCTGTTCATGGCCGTTGGCGCCATTATCTATCGTATCGGTGCCTGCCGCATGAGAGATATTCATGGGTTGGGCAGGGCGATGCCATGGACCTTTGGCGCCATTGTGATTGGCGGCTTGAGCCTCATCGGCGTGCCTGGCACGGCCGGATTTATCAGCAAATGGTATCTGGTAGCGGCGGCACTGGAACAGGAGGCCTGGATATCTGTCGCAGTCATTCTGTTTGGCTCTCTGCTGGCAGTGGTCTATGTGGGCAAATTGATAGAGGCACTCTATTTCAAGCCCGTTACAGAGTCCGGTAAATCTGTGACCGAGGCACCGCTGATGCTGTTGGCACCTACTTGGGTGCTGGTATTTGCCAATATCTATTTTGGTCTGGATACGGAGTTAACAGTGGGTGTTGCTGAAAAAGCGGCGGCCATTCTGGGGGTTGTGAACCCATGAGTGCAGAAACATTACTGCTGACCATTCTGCTGCTGCCTTTGGTCGGGGCTGTCGGTATCATTGCCGCCCGGCATAACCCAAATATCAGAGAGGGGGTCACGCTGG
This sequence comes from Sedimenticola sp., assembly GCA_026989135.1. GTDB lineage: Bacteria > Pseudomonadota > Gammaproteobacteria > Chromatiales > Chromatiaceae > WFXD01. The sequence continues at coordinate 40,346 of JALSJZ010000114.1, forward strand.
TAACCGCCTCGCTCATCGCCATCCTGGTGCTGATCATGGCCTGCCGCTTCCTGGATGGAGAGGCGTTCGCCTATACCGTGATGGAGCCTCTGCCCGGAGTCGCTATCGCCTTTGAGGTTGAGGCGCTGGGGATGCTGTTTGCGCTGATTGCGGGGCTATTGTGGGTGGTTACCTCTATCTACTCCATCGGCTACATGCGCAGCAATAATGAGCAGAATCAGACGCGGTTTTTTGCTGCATTTGCGGTCTCTATCGCTGCCACGATGGGCATTGCATTCTCTGCCAATCTGTTTACGCTGTTTCTCTTCTATGAGCTGTTGACGCTTGCCACCTATCCGCTGGTTGCCCATGCGGGCACCCCCGAGGCAAAGCGCGGCGGAAGGGTCTACCTCGGTATTTTGCTGGGGACATCCATTGGCTTCTTCCTGCTTGCAATCATGGTTACATGGGTGCTTACCGGCAGTGTCGATTTTCAGGAGGGTGGCATCCTGGCGGGTCACATTGACCCGGCGTGGGCGGGTCTGCTCTATGCGTTCTTTCTGTTTGGTATCGGCAAGGCTGCGCTGATGCCCTTCCACCGCTGGCTGCCCGCAGCGATGGTGGCTCCTACCCCGGTGAGTGCGCTGCTGCACGCCGTGGCGGTGGTCAAGGCGGGTGTCTTCACCCTGCTCAAGGTGACCATCTATATCTTTGGCGGTGACTTTATCCTCTCCAATGATGTGACGGGTGGCCTGATCTGGGTGGCGGCAGCCACCATACTGATTGCATCGCTGATTGCGATGACCAAAGATAACCTCAAGGCACGGCTTGCCTACTCTACAGTCAGTCAGCTGAGCTATATTGCACTGGGAGCGATGCTGGCGAGCAAGACGGGTCTGATTGGTGCCTCGATGCATATTGCGATGCATGCCTTTGCAAAAATCACCCTCTTTTTTGCCGCCGGTGCCATCTATGTTGCCGCCCATAAAAAACTGGTCAGTGAGCTGAACGGGCTGGGTCGGGCGATGCCCATCACCTTTGCGGCGTTCTTTATTGGTACCTTGAGTATTATCGGGTTGCCACCGTTTGGCGGCATGTGGAGCAAGTGGTATCTCGGATTGGGTGCGGTCGAGACCGCGCAGCTGTTGTTACTTGCGGTGTTGATGATCAGCTCGCTGCTCAATATTATCTATCTGCTGCCTATCCCTATTCGCGCCTTTTTCAGCAAACCTGATAGCGGCGAACACTATACGCAGATAGCGGAAGCGCCAAAACCGATGCTGCTGGCGATGATTATCACCTCAACGGCCTGTGTGGTGCTGTTTTTCTACCCGGATACCTTCTACCAACTGGCAAGCCTGGCGGCTGGAGGCTCTTGATATGTCAGATGAAAACGAGAAAACATATCTCTTTGACAAGCCCGAAAATGTCGAGCGTCTGCTGAAGTGGTTTTATGGGGCCTGCATTCTGCTGGTGGTTGCTGATTTTGTTTTTCATCGCCACATTGGCTTTGGCTGGGAGGAGATCCCGGCTTTTTATGCCATTTATGGCTTCGTCGCTTGCGTGGTGTTGCTCATCATCGCAAAGAAGATGCGCAAGATTGTGATGCGTAAGGAAAATTACTACGATGAGTGAGTTGCCTCCCTTCGTTCTCTATTTTATTGCAGCACTGCTGGTAGCCGTCACCCGCGGCACTGTACGTCAGGTTATATTGCTGGCAACACCGCTCATCGCGGGTTTGCATCTGTGGTTTAACATTGATGCCGGGGTTATCGTCACTCACTCCATCATGAGTTATGAGTTGACTGCCATGCGGGCGGATAAACTGGGCCTGCTGTTTGCTTACCTGTTCTGTATCGCCAGCTTTATAGCGAGCATATTCTCTCTCCATCTAAAAGATACAAAACAGCATGTCGCCGGGGTGATGTATGCGGGCAGTGCCGTGGGGGCGGTGCTTGCAGGCGATCTGATCACTCTGTTTATCTTTTGGGAGCTGTTGGCGGTAAGTTCGGTGTTTCTTATCTGGGCGCGCAGCAGTGAGCGGGCGTTCAAGGCCGGTATGCGTTATCTGGTCTTTCAGGTGCTGTCGGGGTTGTTGCTGCTGGCCGGTGCATTGGTCTATTACCACGATACCGGCTCGCTGGCATTTGACCACATTGGTCTGGATATGGGTGTCGCCGGTTGGTTGATCTTTATCGCTTTTGGTATTAAAGCTGCGTTCCCTTTTCTGCACGGCTGGCTTATCGATGGTTATCCTGAGGCGACCGTTACCGGCATGGTATTTCTCACTGCCTTCTCCACCAAGGTTGCAGTCTATGCCCTGGCACGCGGATTTGCGGGTGAAGAGATTCTGGTCTATATCGGTGTCACCATGGCCTGCTTTCCGCTTTTTTATGCGGCGATTGAGAATGACCTGCGTAAGGTGCTTGCCTACTGCCTGATCAATCAGATGGGTTTTATGGTGACCGGCATAGGCATTGGTACTGCCCTGGCGCTAAATGGTGTGGTTGCACATGCCTTTAGTCATGTGATCTATAAAGGATTGCTGTTTATGACTGTGGGTGCGGTGCTCTATCGGGCTGGTAGCATCAATGGTTCAGACCTTGGTGGGCTATACAAGTCCATGCCGAAAACCACCGTACTCGGCATAGTCGGGGCGCTTGCTATTGCATTCCCGCTGTTTAGCGGCTTTATCAGTAAGTCAATGGTGATGAGTGCGCTGATGTATGGGGATTACGGTTATCTGTGGCTGCTGATGCTGTTTGCCTCAGCCGGTGTGTTTCACCTTGCGGGGATCAAGGTTCCCTATTTTGCATTTTTCGCGCAAGATTCGGGCATTCGCACTGAAGAGGCACCCAGGAATATGCTGGTTGCCATGAGCCTCGCTGCGGCGCTCTGTCTCTTTATCGGCATGCAGCCGCAATATCTCTATGCACTGCTGCCCTGGGAGGCGGAGTACTGGCCGTACGATGTCACGCATGTTCTGGCTCAATTGCAGCTGCTCTTTTTCTCTGCGCTGGCCTTTGTCTGGTTGAATAAAAAGGGACTCTACCCGCTTGGGTTGCCCTCCGTGAATCTGGATATGGAGTGGTTTTACCGCAAGCTGTTGCCTGTGGGCGTGCGACGGGCAGTGCTCTTTTTGCGCAGCGCAAAAGAGTCTGCCCTGACCGCAGTAACAGTGCCTATGCAGGGTATTCAATCTGTCTTCTCTCAATCGTCAGTTGCCAAATACTATCTCTCGGAGAGCTGGCCTACCGGAAGCATGGTGTTCTGGATCTCGATCATTCTTGCCGCCTATCTGCTGCTGGGCATCTTTGGGTAGGCAATCTTAAGCGATTCTTGCTGTTGCCTTCGTAGAGCCAAAGGGCAGCGGCAGCTCAGCGAAGGTGACTCCAGTCGCCCTGCTAACGATTCAGGTTAGCGCCTTATTCCTTTTTCGCATAAGCAGTCCGTATACCTAGATCTGCGTGTTATATTAGAATAGCGGCTCCGCTATGCATTGCGCATAAATTGATTCTGGACGCCTGGCGAAAAAATAAAAATGCACAAAGCCCCCCTCCCTTCGATCTGGCATCGCCTGTTTCCCTTCCTCTCCTGGGTGGGGGAGCTGCGGCAGACTGAGGTTCTGCGCGCAGACATCCTTGCCGGGATCACGGTTGCCCTGGTGCTTATTCCTCAATCTATGGCGTATGCGCAGCTTGCAGGGCTGCCGCCACACATGGGGCTTTACGCTGCTCTGTGGCCGACGGTTATCGCTGCGCTGTTTGGCTCTTCGCGGCAGCTCTCCACCGGGCCGGTAGCTGTCGTCTCACTGATGACCGCTACGGCACTGGAGCCTTTGGCCAGCATGGGCAGCGAAGGGTTTCTTGCCTATGCGGTGCTGCTTGCGCTGCTCGTCGGCCTGTTCCAGTTGGCTCTGGGCTTTTTACGTATGGGGGTGCTGGTCGATCTGCTCTCTCATCCTGTGGTGTTGGGCTTTACCAATGCGGCCGCCCTGATCATTGCCAGCTCGCAGCTTGGCAAGATATTTGGGGTCAATATTGCCAATGAAGATCAACATTATGAGACGGTGTGGAATACCCTGGTTGCTGCGCTCATGCATACGCATGGCTTGACACTGCTGATGGCGCTGCTGGCCTTTGCCATTATCTTTGGCCTGATGAGATATGCGCCCAAGGTGCCTGCGATTGTAACCGCCGTTGCAGTAACCACCATGATATCGGCATCAACCGGATACATGGAGGCAGGCGGGCAGGTTGTAGGTGCTATTCCGGCAGGGCTGCCGGCATTGGTACTCCCGACATTCAACTGGGAAATCATCAGCCAGCTGCTCTCCTCTGCGGTGGTGATTGCCCTGATTGGCTTTATGGAGGCCATATCCATCTCCAAGGCGATAGCGACCAGCACCCGGCAGCGGCTGGATGCAAACCAGCAGCTCATCGGCGAAGGCCTTGGAAATATTGCCTCCGGGCTCTCCTCCGGCTATCCGGTATCCGGCTCCTTCTCTCGTTCAGCTGTTAATATGAATGTGGGGGCCGTGACCGGTTTCTCTTCCATCGTCACCGGCCTTGTGGTGGCGATTGCACTGCTCTGGTTTACACCCGGTCTGTATCATCTGCCGCAAGCTACCCTGGCGGTTGTGATTGTGGTGGCGGTCGTTCGGCTGATCAAGATAGGCCCCTTCTTTCATATCTGGAAGGTGCATCGCCATGACGGGATTGTGGCGCTGGTGACCTTTGTCCTGACGCTGTTGCTGGCACCGCATCTGGATTACGGCATCATGGCCGGTGTTGGGCTCTCGCTGGTTCTGTTTCTCTACCGCACCATGCGCCCACGCTTCTCTATCCTGTCGCGTTATGTCGATGGCACCCTGCGTGATGTGGAGATCTATGATCTGCCGACCAGTGAACAGATCGCAATTATTCGTTATGATGGTGCCCTCTATTTTGCCAATGCAGGCTTCTTTGAAGATCAGGTTCTGGCCGTTGAGGCGGCAAATCCCAAGCTGCGTTTTATCATCATCGATGGCGGCGGTATCACCCAGATCGATGCCACGGGTGAAGAGACGCTCTATCACCTGATCAGAAGGCTGCGTGATGCGGGTATTGAGGTGTTGATGGCGCGCTCAAAAAAGCAGATTATTGATACGCTGAGATATAATGAGGGGCTGATGGAGTCTCTGGGAGAGGAGCGTATCTTCCCCCGTATCAAATTTGCGCTGGATTATGCCTGGAAAAAACTGGGCGATAGCTACGATAACGCCAACTGTCCATTGCGGCGAAAATAGGTCTGGGCGCTGGGCCGACAAATGTGTAAAGTTTTGATGAAATCCTGTACTATTCGGCACCCCTGCAGCCTGCTCTCTGGGCTGCGCAGGTGCAATTGCTGCCTTCGATTTAGTTACTGTAAGCCTTTCTACTCTATGCCATGAACTCTATAGACGCCAAAGCGGCACGAATCAAACCCTTTAGCTCGACCCCGCGTACCTTGATGGGGCCTGGGCCATCTGAACTTCATCCCCGTGTGCTGACAGCCATGGCGCAGCCGACGATCGGCCATCTGGATCCGGTCTTTATTGATCTGATGGATGAGATCAAGGTGCTGTTGCAATATGCCTTTCAGACAGAAAATGCGGCAACCTTTCCGCTCTCGGCTCCTGGGTCGGCGGGTATGGAGGCCTGCTTTGCCAATCTGGTGGAGCCGGGTGACCAGGTCATTGTCTGCCAGAACGGTCTGTTTGGCGGCCGCATGAAGGAGAATGTGGAGCGCTGTGGCGGCATACCGATTATGGTGGAGGATGAGTGGGGTTCGGCGGTTGATCCGGAAAAGGTAGAGGCGGCACTGAGTACCCATCCTGAGACAAAGATCCTCGCCTTTGTGCATGCCGAGACCTCTACCGGGGTCGAGTCTGATGCAAGAACCCTGGCCGATCTGGCCATTCAGCACGGTTGTCTGACACTGGTCGATACTGTCACTTCACTGGGCGGGTCGCCCGTTCTGGTGGATGAGTGGGAGCTTGATGCGGTCTATTCCGGTTCGCAGAAGTGCCTCTCCTGCGCGCCGGGCCTCTCCCCCATCACCTTTAGTGAACGTGCCTTGGAGAAGGTTAAAAATCGCCGTAGTAAGGTGCAGAGCTGGTTTATGGATCTGAACCTGATGATGGGCTATTGGGGCAAGGGCAGGCGCAGGGCCTACCACCACACCGCGCCGGTCAATGCGCTGTTTGGCCTGCATGAGGCGCTGCTGATGCTGAGGGAGGAGGGGCTGGAGAATGCCTGGGATCGCCATCTGCGTCACCATCTTGTGCTGCGGGACGGTTTGGCATCGCTGGGTATCGAGTTTCTGGTGCGCAAGGATTGGCGTCTTCCGCAGTTGAATGTCGTGCGTGTGCCCGAGGCGCTGAATGATGCTTCGGTACGAGCCGATCTATTAAAATATTACAATCTGGAGATTGGCGCAGGCCTGGGGCCATTGCAAGGAGATGTCTGGCGTATTGGCCTGATGGGTTACAGCAGCCGCCCGGAGAATGTCCTGCTCTGCGTGGGTGCGCTGGAGTCGTTGCTGAAGACCTGTAGCGCCCTTGCCACTGTGCATAAAACACTGGAGAACAGATAGATGTCCGCGCTTGATCTGCCTTTGATCGTTGAAGTCGATGAGTTGGCCGGGTTGCTGGGTAGTGAGGGCCTGCTGCTGGTCGATCTCTGCCAGGCTCCTACCTATAAGCAGTACCATATTCCGGGTGCTGTGCATATTGAATATGGACAGATCATTGCAGCCAGGCCGCCCGTGCATGGTCTGGTGCCTGAGTGTGCAGATTTAGAACAGCTTTTTGGCGCTATCGGTATCAGTAATGAGACCCATGTGGTGGCCTATGATGATGAAGGTGGAGGTAAGGCGGCGCGCCTGCTGTGGACGCTGGAGATCATGGGGCATCAGCGGATGTCGATGTTGAACGGTGGGCTCTATGCCTGGGCGAATGATGGTCATCAGCTGGATGCCGGGGTGGTAGAGGCCATCCCCGCCACCTTTGTCGGCCACTACTCGGCACGACCCATTGCCGAGACGGACTATATCTTGCAGCATCTGCAGGATGATGATGTCGTGCTGATCGATGCCCGCAGCAGGGATGAGTATATTGGACGCCAGGTGATGGCCAGTCGTGGTGGGCATATTCCGGGCGCAAAGCATTGGGATTGGCAGGAGATCATGGATCCACTCAACAACCAGCGTTTCAAAGGCCGGGGTGAGCTGGAGCAGGCGCTGGCCGAACGCGGCATCACACCCAGCAAGCAGGTGATCACCTATTGCCAGACAAACCACCGCTCATCGCTCACCTATATTGCGCTTAAATCCCTGGGATATACGCAGGTGAAAAGCTATCCTGGCTCCTGGTCTGATTGGGGCAATAGAGACGATACCCCGGTTGAGTGATGGCGCATAATTCTGATGTAAATCTGACCGATAAGCTGTTTGCGCTGCTGCTTTATCTGTTGCCGCATCATCTGCTATCCCAGCTGGTCTACTGGCTCACCCGCTGTGAATGGGTTCCCTTAAAAAACACCCTGATCCGCCAGGCCATCAAGCTGTATCGTATTGATATGACGATTGCCGCTGAGCCTGACCCGGCGGCTTACCACTGCTTCAATGCCTTCTTTACCCGCCCACTGCGTGCCGATGCGCGGCCTTTTGCAGCGGGTGATAACTCAGTATTGAGCCCGGTAGATGGTGCCGTCAGTCAATCTGGCCAGATTGTTGATGGGCGCATCTTTCAGGCCAAAGGGATAGAGTATTCGCTGGAGGAGCTGGTGGGGGGGGAGAGCGCACTGGTAGAGGCATTTAATGGTGGCAGCTTCGCTACCATCTACCTCTCACCACGGGATTATCACCGCATACACATCCCGTTGGCAGGGCGGCTGACCAGGATGCTGCACATACCTGGACGTTTGTTCAGTGTCAGCCCATCGACCACCCGAACAGTGCCACGACTGTTTAGCCGCAATGAGCGTGTAGTCAATCTGTTTGAAACGGATGCAGGGCCAATGGCTGTTATCATGGTTGGCGCTATCTTTGTGGCAAGCATCGATACCGTCTGGGCGGGGACGGTTGCGCCACGCTCCCGCAGTGTAAGACGCTGGAGTTATGAGGGTGGCAGCAGCATAGAGCCAATCACCTTTGAACGCGGTGCAGAGATTGGCCGGTTCAATATGGGTTCAACGGTGGTGCTGCTGTTTGGGAAAGATGCGGTTGAATGGTCTGCTGCAATGGAGCCGGGTGCGGTGCTTGAAATGGGGCAGGCGATAGGCAGTATCGGCGGTTGAGTGGCTACCAGCATTGGCTGGTAGCCGTTGCCCCATTGGATGATGTTTTTTCACCACTCTGGTTCATCGACATGGCTTTGCATGCGGTATCATCTGCTTGCGTTCCGGTGGCTTCAGCGGTGATGGTAAAGGTTGAGGCATCGTCGGAGATGGACAGTGAGAGTGTGTAATAACCTTCGTTTGATTTCCCAGCCTTTAGTGCAGAGTTGATGGACAGATCGGCCAAGGTGCTGGTATAGACCTTGTTTTTTGTATAGTAGCGCTCTTCAGCCATGGCCACTTCGAGCACTGCACTCTTTCCATCGACACGCCGTGTCTGCAGAACCTGATTCCTATAGGAGGGGTAGGCGATTGCAGCCAGGATCGAGAGAATCACCACCACTATCATCAGCTCAAGCAGTGTGAACCCGTTGTGCAATGTTCTGCTCATCACAATCTTTATTTTCGACGAATCTTTACAATATAAGGGACTGATGGCAGCTTTGGATTAGGTGCCGTCTCAAATGTCACCATCTCTCCATATCGGATGGCCGAAAGCAGCCCGAGCCTGGTTGATGAGCCAATGACCCTGTAATCGGCATGTAGTTGATATGCAAAATCGTTGATCCATACTCTTCCTGTCGCTTGGTCATGGCCAAAAAATGGGCCTGTTGATGGCCTTTGGAGGGGTTCACCTGCCTCAGCACGATAGGTTGATTCAACTGAGGCATCTCCTGCATGCAGCTGAGTTGTTGCTATAAACAGAGTGATGACAAGTGATGCCATGCAGGTTGCTTTACGGGATTGACTGTTCATCTCTCTATCAATATGCCTGAAGGTTATTGGAAATTATAGTGCGACCAGGATGAGCGCGCCTTTGAGTGGAGTGTCCCCTGAATGTCGATCTGGTCGATGGTTTTACTGCCGTCGGCTGACTCGTTATCCTTGGGCAGGAGTATGGTGCCGGAATTTCCAGACCCGGTTTGAATAATGCTGGGTTGCCAATATAGATCTCCCGATCTAAGCCCAGATACGTTGACTAAAGTGTCGCCTGCCATATCTGACTCATTGAACAGGCCATCACTGTTGATGTCGAGTGCTGTAAACCTGGGTGCACCACCGCTGTTTGAATCCAGCACCATGAGCCAGCTGCCGCCTCCGATGCCGCAGAGATTTTGTTCGGGTATTATTGTGGTAAAGATTACCAATGAACCAAAGATGACCGGGTTGACGATAATGCGCTCTTTTGAGGTGTTAAAATCAATATACCAGCCCCGCGTCTCGTTTGAATAGATGACGGGCTTGCTGGTCATGGTGCGTATGTTATAGGCGATCTTATCAATGGCAATCTCCTGCTCTGTGATCTCTTGCTCTACAAGATCGGATTGGCCATTAGTAACCTTGCTGCCATTGTCCCAGATGCCATAAAAACTTTGGGTAGTTGTATTATCAATGTCTGTCTTGTTGATGTACTGGCCCGTCCCAAAGAAGAGCATGGTGTTGGGTGCAGTGCTTGACCCTCGTTGGTGCGGGTGGAGGGTGACTGCGGGGCGAGTGGTGATGGGCTGCCCATCTTTGGTTTTAAATAATCGCTTCTTTTTCCATTTGCCTGGGTTTTTGCTGGAGAGGTCGAATACCCAGAGGTTGCCGGCCAGGTCGCCAGCATAGGCTCTGTCTGCTATGCCGTCTCCATTCAGGTCAACAACGGCAGGTGCTGACAGCCCGTTGCATTTGCTCTCTTCATCACTGCAGCTGTCGTTTTTAATGGAGCCTTTGTGAGTGCTTATTGATTTGATAAGTTTTCCATTAGACAGATTAACAATGAACAGTCGGGCTTTGCCATCGCCATCTGGGCCGTTATCATATCCGTTGCCAAAAATGGCGGCCCATTTTCCATTGTTCAGTTTTGCCAATGTGGGTTGACCAAAGGTGTACCCCAGGTTTTCATCAGTAAATTCCCAGAGCACCTTGGTTGCTGCGGTGCTTTGATCAGCAAGCGCCTTTGGCGAGGTGACATCAAGTGCAAACAGTGCCTTGCCGCCTCCCCGTAGCCCGCTCACGAGAAGAGTTCGCCAGTCATCCTTGATAAAAACGTTGCCAATGGCCGGTGTCTGATCGGCATAGTAGCGATGGGTATAGCCTGGGTCGGCAAGCCAGTGCAGCCCTGCATCTGTGGCATCCGAGAAGAGCGCCTTTGGAAGATAGACAAAAACCTCTTCCCCCGTATTTGCGTTAAAACCGTGCAGGCCACCACCGTTTGTGCCGACATAGATCATGGGGTCGCGCTGACTTACATAGGATGTACTGTCTTCGTCGTCGGCAGCTATGCTTGTTGCCCATTGGCGGTAGGAGTTCCCCTCCTCTATGGAGTCAGGATAGCTGGCAGGGTTGGGTCTGCCGACATAGACGGGCGCAGAGTGGACGATGTCGGCAAGCAGCTTGCCATTGCGTGGGCGGAAATTGTAGCTGCCGTTATTGCCTTCATGCTCAGAGCTGCCGCGCAGATAGTTCACCAATGCCTCTCCAAATGCCTTGGTTTCAGAGGTGTTACTGGTGTCAACGTCGGGTGGGAGGTTGCTGAGCAGATCGGCTACTTGGTCAGAATCCAGGTCGCTCGGGTCTGGATCCTGGTAATCATTGGGGAAGCTAAAGGGTACGCCCTTCTCTCCATTGAATGTGATCACCACGCGGGGCTTATCTTCACGCTCTAAAAGCTGTTGGCTTGCGCTCCATACGGGGTCATTGTTCACCCCGGTTGTGGTGAGTTCGTAGGCGAAGAGCTCGCCAGACCAATCCTCTGGATCAAACTCTGCCTGATAGATGTAGCCACCGGCTCGCATATTGGTTGAGCTGACGGTGACGGCAGCAGCGGCGGGCGTAGCGGTACGAGTGGCAATGTCAGACATTGCTGCTTTTAGTTTGGTTATAAGTTCTAGTGGTCTGCGTGCACTTAAAAATTGACCACGGCCATTCCATGCGGCATGCAGCATGTCGTCAATAGTAGTAGGTTCATTTGCTGCAGGTTCAGGCCAGCCGGTGCCTGGGCCGTTGTAGTCTGAGTTGCTACAGATCTCTGGCCATCCTTGTGATTCAACTGACTCCTCACGGTTGCCTGGGTAGCAGGGGGTTGAGCCAATAATGGGGATGTTGCCGCTTAGGCCAAAGGCAACGGTATATGTAACTAGGTGTTGTGCCGGGTTGTCATCCTTGCTGCCAGCAGGGAATATGGATGTTGCTGGAACCTTATCGGGAAGTGAGGAGAGGTCATTCTTGTAGTAATACATGGCAATATCGGCCAGGGTGGAACCAGGGTAGCCATCCTCATCGGCCAGGGTCATGTCTGGGTAGCCATCTGCATAGGATTGACCATCATAAGGGTTATCACTATCTGCATCTGCATCACCAATGTCTGGGGGGGGGCCATTCCAGTATCCATCAGAGAGCACTATCACAAAATTGTGCTGACATTCACCCCCTTCACTTGCACTCAATATAGGTGATCCATTGGTGAGTCCAAAACCAAAAAGAGATTCTCCGATACTAAGGTTTTCTGCATCGCTGTTGCCGCCCTCAAAATAACGCCCAACATTGGCTAATGCTTTTCGCAGAGGTGTGGCTCCTGTTGGGAAGATGCGAAATAGATTGCGTAATAATGTATTCTTATTATCTGTGGTACTCATATCCGCAACTTCAGTGCCAAACTGGATGTTTGAGAGTTGCTCATCTGGTTGAGTATTGAGGTTAATTACAGCCATGCCAATCCGCTCTTTAGATTCAGATATAATCCTAGACAGAGCGCCTTTCATAACATACTCTCTTGAGCGATAGTAGCTGAACCAGTTTGCAAAGTTTTGCTGGCTCTCCTCATCCATGCCTGTAACAAATATCCTGTCACTGTCTTCAAGCTGGCACTCGCCCTCATCATATCTGCCATTGGCGTTTGTATCTTCCCAGGGATAGTAGTATGCACCCTTGCCATTTGGCCCCATCTCTGTTGCCAGATTGCATGACCCAAGGATGGAGGGCTTCCCGTTTCCAGCGGTACAGACGTCGTAACCCGTGTTCTGGTAAGGTTTTATTTGTGCGCTACTTACTGCCGCGTCGACGTATGGATTGCCGTTTTGATCTTCTCCTAACCATGGCGTATAGGTTTCTGAAGGGTTGAACATCAAAGTGTTGTAGCCCGGGCATAGCCTTAGCTTGATGTCATCGTTGCTTGGTGTAAAATCCAGGAAGCAGAGGTTAGCAATACACTCTTCAGCTTTATAGTGCACAATCTCTGAATTCATTGAGGCTGAATTATCCAGCAGCAGCATGATGTTGGGTTGCACACGTTGCTGCAGGAAGAGTGGTGTTTGGGATGGTTCTGAATAGGATGAGAGAGGCGCTAACAGCATCGTTATGCCAACAATGGCAATGAACAGCTGGGTGCTTTTTGCAAACAGGGCATTCAGAATGTGCATGTTTTTTTACTCGTTAAGTTTGAATTCTGAATAGTTAAAGTTGCAGTTGGAAGTGGCTTTGCAGTGCATATCGGGTTGTTTTCTCTCTGCCCCAGCCAATGGCGGTTATTCTAAAGGCATACATTCGGGTATCGGTGGATGACTCCCCCATGACGATACTGGGGGAGGGACCCAGGCCACGACCAATGTACTCAATGATAAGGCGGGGTTGCTGGCTTACCAGATCTTCGTCAATAGCAGGCAGCCCGGTATCACCAAGCGTTATGTAGCCTTTTGGCAGTGTTTCACAGATGCTGGAGTCAGTGCACCAATGATCTTCATCGGTGGCAGTGAAGCTGCAGTCTTTCGGGGCTTTTCCCTGGCAGGGGGTGGAGATGCCTGGTGCCGCCTGCGTAGAGTAGAGCCCCTTTATTGGTGCAGTGCCTGAGCCGCCAAACCAGTCTTTTTCTGGGTCGTAACTGGTATCACTCTTGGGTATAAACTGGACAGCCCCGGCAGTCACTTCGGCAGTTAGCCAGTTTTCGGCAGTGCGCAAGGCTGTTTCGGCGGATTGCATGGCGGTGTAGGATTCATGAAAATTCCCTGACATGCGCTCCTCCAGCAGGGAATTCTCTACGCCAGATATACCCAGCAGGGTCATCACCAGCAACAGAAGCATGGCGACAACCAGGGCAGCTCCGCGTTGCGTACGGCGGCCTGCTGGAGTGGGTCGTTGTGTTGAGTGGTGGTTCATAGGTCAGCAAGCCGGTTGCGTAGCTTTACAACAAATTCAATTGTTTCCGTGAAATCCGAGCCATCATCTTCCGCTTTTGGAACAGGTTTGCCCGAGCTGATGCGCAATGTGATGCGGAGGCTGGCAATGCGGTTTTCCAATTCGCCCTCCACGCTGCTCCAGTCAACGTAACGGTCTGATGTGCCATCGGGTGGGTTGGTAATGTCGATGCCGTAGCTGACCTGAAAATCCTCAACCCCCGAGAGGATCTCCTGGCGGGTGCCGCCAAGCCGTGTTGCATAGAGTGAGCTTATGGTTGTGTCATCGTCATCTGTATCTGTCTCCTGATCCTGGGTTTTTCTCTCCAGCTCGTAGGTGACGGCATCCATTTTTATCGCTGTGGCAGAGGAGTAGTGTGCGCTGCCAAAGTAGTGCGTGCTCTCTGTTGCGATGTTGTATACGCCATCATCGGGGCTTCCGGTGGCATGCTCCAGTTTCCCCTCGGCTTTGCTGGTGAGCATGAAGGCGGCAATCGTGCTGCAATCACTGACGGTGATGATGTCACCAATTTTAAGCTCATCATAGGCAGGGTGTGCACTGTCGACTACCACAGCGTCGTCTTCTGGTGTCATTGGGGCGATGACGGGCAGGCTGTATTCGGGCAGTGCGTATCGTATAGTGAGGGTGTCAGCGCCATCGTCACCGCCTTCTGTGCCGGTGACGGCATGGCTGAAGTTGTAGAGCCCCCCGGGATCGTCGTCTCTTCTAACCGTGCTCTTGATCTGGCTTACGCCGTTCTGAGCGGAAGGTGCGCAGCCGTAAAAGCCGGCTGGTGAGATCTCTTTGACCATGCGGCTGACGATATAGCGTATGTTCTCCTGAA
>JALSJZ010000115.1 GCA_026989135.1 Sedimenticola sp.
AGCAGCAGACCATCCCTGGCGGCATTCTCAGATAGGCGCTAGCTCTATTTTACTACCCCATAGGTCTAAATCTTAAGGGGACTTTTCTGAATTGCTCAGAAGGGGACATTTCTGCTTTGGGTTGACAGGTTTTCGTTCATAGGGGTTGCATGACCCTCATTCTCGCTTTAGAATGTCCGGTTATCGTACATATAGCTGGTATGCAAATCAACGATAAAAAATCCTGATTCAATCCCCTCTTGTAACAAAGGCGGGACTCCGGTAGTATTCGCCCTCTTTTTTCTAGCAGTTTTTAGGATCCCTTTTTGGAGCCGTCCAGATGACGACCGTGAGCACAAAGCCGGCAGAGGTTCGCCGCGATTGGTACCTCGTAGATGCGACCGACAAGACCCTTGGCCGGTTGGCCAGCGAGATCGCGCACCGCTTGCGTGGCAAACATAAACCCGAATATACACCGCATGTGGACACCGGCGATTATATCGTTGTTGTGAATGCAGAGAAGATCCATGTGACGGGCAACAAGATGAAGGACAAAATGTACTATCATCACACCGGATATATTGGCAATCTCAAATCCATCAGCCTGGAAAAGCTGCTGGCCAAAGCCCCGGAGCGCGCAATTCAGTCCGCGGTTAAGGGCATGTTGCCGAAGAATCCGCTTGGCCGAGCCATGTTTGGCAAACTTCGGGTCTATGCTGGCCCTGAGCACGGACATGCCGCCCAGCAGCCACAGCCGCTGGACATCTAATTCAGTCTAATTATTATCGGAACCCGACCATGGCAGAAACCACCACCTACAGCACAGGGCGTCGCAAAAGCTCAACCGCACGCGTCTTTATGACCACCGGAAGCGGCAGTATCACCGTCAACAAACGCCCACTGGATCAGTTTTTTGGTCGTGAGACCGCGCGCATGGTCGTGCGCCAGCCTCTTGAAGTGACCGAAATGCTTGAAAAGGTTGACCTGAGTATCACGGTTAAAGGCGGTGGAACAACCGGCCAGTCGGGCGCTATCCGCCACGGGATCGCCCGCGCCTTGACCGCTTATGATGAGTCGCTACGCAGCCCACTACGCAAAGCCGGCTTCCTTACCCGCGATGCCCGTAAGGTTGAGCGTAAAAAGGTGGGTCTGCACAAAGCGCGTAAGCGTCCACAGTTCTCAAAGCGTTAATACGTTTTGCGGTAGCTGTGGGCCACAGGGTTCACAGCTGCTATTGGCGGATCGTCTAATGGCAGGACGGAGGACTCTGACTCCTTCAATCTAGGTTCGAATCCTAGTCCGCCAGCCACATCCAATAAAGCCCGCTACAGTGCGGGCTTTGTTGTATCTACAGATCGGGCAAGTTCAGTGGACTAGGATGAGAACCGTAAAAGGTTCGATGAAATTGCCGGGAGCAATTTCAAACAGCGGCCGAGCCGCTGGCCCCGAAGGGGTTGAGGGCAGGATGCCCGAAATAATCCTAGTCCGCCAGCCACATCCAATAAAGCCCGCTACAGTGCGGGCTTTGTTGCATCTACAGGTTGGGCAAGTTCAGTGGGTCAGCTCCAAAACGGATTAAAAAATTAATGACTTACTCTTGCTCCAGCCGTTTTATAAACTGGATAACCTGATCCTGAGTTCCTCCAATGTCATCATGCAGGATGCCGTGACGTTGGGTGGGTATCATCAGCAGCTCTTTATCTTTACTGCTGATCTTATTAAAGATGATCTGTGCGCTGCGGGGATCTACAATGGCATCTTCATCACCCTGTATCAAATATACAGGGCAGTGGACGTTTTTCAGGTTTGACTCTACTGCGCTGGCCATCTGTCCCAGCTCAAACAGGCCGTGCAGCGGCATGGAGTAGTAGTTGATATCCGGGTGCTCAGAGTGGTTGGGGCGAAAGGGGATGACCCCTTCGTAGGAAGAGATCCACTTGACCAGCTTGTTGGCACCATGCACGACGGGCACCACAAAGGACATGTTTTTGTTACGGAATTTTATTGGAACCCCAAGTGCAGCGATGCCTGCCAGTTGGTCGGGTTGGGTTGAAGCCAGCTGCAACCCCAGTGCGCCGCCGGTAGAGAACCCTACAATGCAGACCCTTTCTGTGAGCCCGCTCATGATCTGGTAGGCATTGGTTACGGATGCCAACCAATCCTCCCAACTGCGCGTTCTGAGATCCCAGGGTGATGTGCCGTGGCCCTTCAGACGTGCTCCAATAACCGGGTAGCCAAGGGCGGCCAAGCGTTTGCCAAATGCCTTGGTTTCGGCGGGTGAGGCCAGAAAACCGTGTAGCAGAACAACCCCCAGTGGCTTGTGATGATCTGGCAGCAACAGAAAAGGTTCACCGGATTGGGTGGCTGTCTCCTTCTGGTTGAGTGCCTGATGCCTGGGTTTGTTGAAGTAGGCCTTGTCCCAGTGATAGGAGACCACCTCATCATCGAAGCGAAGCAGTGCCAGCTTTTTGGCCGTTAGTTTTTTGGTGCCGTCGATAGCCTCTTTTATGATGCTGGTGATGCAGCTGAGGGGGGCGACCTCATTGGCATAGACCGCAACCAGGTTCTCGGTGCGGATTTTATCGAAGGTATGCTCTTCACGCAGTTTGGGCAGGAAATGGTATTGGTGGTTCTCCTGCTCGACCAGCCCCAGAGAAGAGGCGGTTTTGATAAATTGATCCAGCCCTTTGCACTCACCTTCCAGCAGTTTGCCGTAGGCCTCCGGGTTTTTAAGGCTGCGATGCAAGATGATGCTGGTCTCACTTTGTGCGCCTTTCACCGCCAGGTAGAGCATGCGGTGAAAGCGGTCGTAATGGATGCTGGTCTCTCCTCGATTAAGCAGTTCGAAGATGATTCTGGAGGCAAGATGGCTGAGGTTGACCGTGATCTGTGAATACATAATGCGCATGTATTCATCTCTCAGTGCCAGTGCTTTATGACGAATACGCCTGGCGCGCAGCCTGCCAATGAGTTGTTTGCTGGTAGTGGGTTCTAAAATATCGTCAATGCTATCAAAATGAAATGCAGCTTGCTCAATAAGCCGGCGGTCGAGCCATCCCCAGAACTGGTCAGTATGGAGAGGGTCGCCCAGATGAATATCCATATCTGTATTTTTAAACAGGATGTTACCTTCAATCAACAGCTCTTCTGAGAGGCGTCGGCTAATGCCTTTGTTGAATAGCTCAACGCTTCGTTTGAGTAGGTTGTCGCCTACACGCATGGGATAAAAGGTGATGTTGGCAGGCACGATGGTGCTGGGACGCAGAGCGGCGGCAAGCAGTGGTGCGACACTATCCATCTTCAAACTGGTCGCCCACTTTTCTAATTTTGCATGATCCCCCTGTTGCTGGGCTTGCAGAATGGCCTTTTTGTAAATATCCAGGGTGAGAGAGAGTAGCGCGGCCCCTGTGTGATGCTTGCGTCGCTCCATGGCGATGCGTGAATAGATGCTGTAGCTGCCCCTTCGGTCGACCACGCGGCGATCTTTGACCATCCCGCCTTCCGGGAAGATGATGATCTTACGTCCGCGCAGGATCTCCTCAGCAAGGTAAGGGATCAATCGAGGGTAGTTGTGGGGTACCGCACCGACGCCGAGCAGGTAGTTGGAAAAGAGGTCATCCCCGGTAAAAAACTCGCTGGAGGCTACTGATCTACAGTAGGCGCCTGTCTCTTTATAGATCAGAGATTGCGGGATGAAGGTTTCAAAGCGGGCAAAGTGGTTGAAGAGAAAGATCTCACCCTGCGCCAGCTGCCCCTCATCGTGGTGCATTCTGATGTTGATGCTGAGCATCCTTTCAAGGATTGAAAAAAGCCGCACAGACCAACTGTATGCCGAGTCGTTAATCTCTGTTTCTGGTTTGTAGTCCATGATGGCTATAGTCTACCCGGTTCTCTAACCTTGAGGAGTTTTGTTCCTGTGTTTTGTCGATAGCAGATGCTCTTGAAGATATATCGGTCGATAGAGGCGGTGTTTAAGTGGATTGCTCTCATTCAGCTAATTGAGAACACCCCCACCTGATTTTTGTCTCTCTCCTCGATTTAAAAGCCATATCGCAATGCAGTGTAGAGATTATCATTGTTTTGGAACTGCCCAAGAAATGTCTGCTGGCTGTCACCCCAGAAAAGATTACCACCTATTTCAAGCGAGAGGTGATCATCATGTTTATAGTGTAGCCTGGCTCGCAGATAGCCATCATCATCTGATGGTGAATAGAAGCTGAAGAGAGACCAGATCAGATTTTGGTTCATAGTCAGCCAGGTCAGCCGTGCCGTGTACTCCTGCCGACTGCGATGTGCCGGATATGCCCCTGCAGGCAGCATGCGGCGGTAGCGGACATAATCTTCCATGCGTTTAAGGTAGTACTGCATGCCGAGGGTCAGATTGGTTGCAAGCTCCTGTTCATAACCCAGAATCAGCCGTTGCTCGCTGTTGTTGACCATGGGGTTGCGGCCACTGCGGTCATCCTGTGAGTCATAATAACCCCATTCAGCATTTGCAATACCACTGGCCAGTGGGCCACGGATGCTGGCTCCATATACGCTCAGATCAGGAAATAGGGCGCGGCCAGTGGCAGGGTCGAAACCACCAGGGCTTTTCCAGAAACCGTTATATCCATAGAGCGCCAGCTCATAGGTGCCTATATTTTTATACAGCCTTAGCGCAAGTTCATCATCGTGCAGCCAGTTATTGGGTTGTTTGATTTTTGTGATGGCATCTCTGCCTGCTATACGGCCAAGGGTTGAGTTGAAGTAGGAGGCGCGAGAGCCATCAATATAACGGTCTGCATCAAAGCGCGGGGTGTAGACAAGATCAAGGTTGGCTCTCTTATTAAATAGTGAAACCTTGATGGCATCTGATGGTGCCTTAAGATATTCAACATCTCTCCCGATTAGAAAGGCATTCCAGTCTTTAGGGAAAAGGTCATTAATAAAGAGCAGGTCGCCCGTTCCCCAGGTTAGTATCTGTCGGCCCAGGCGGATGTCCATGAATGGGGTGGGTGAGAAAACAGCATTGGCAGTGCGAAGATCGAGCCAGCCATTCCCCTTCTCCAGTGCAATGCCTCGATCATTTGTAACGTCGTCATGGATCAGGTCGGCCACTGCGGTAAAGGTAAAAGCAGAAAACTCTCTCTCCAGCTCAAGCTGCAGGCGTGCTTCATTAAGTGGTCTTTGTGCCAGATAAGCGTGTTTGTCAATCCATTGACCGCTTCTGAGTTCGATAAAGCCCTCTATAGTAAAGCCGGTATCAACTAATAAGCTCTCTTCATCAGGTTTATTGGATAGCCCAGATTCATTGCTATCAAGTCCCATAGGAAGATCGGGTTCAGAAGAGAGATCACCCAGTCCACTGGGTAGTGCAGGCTCTTCCGCATAGGCCGCTAAAGAGCAGAGCAGAGCCAGCATGATGAAGGTATAGATCCGCATCGGTTAAGGTCTGTTATCTCAGTTGTCTGCGTGGTGCCTTACGCAGATAGCGTTCGGTAAACAGCGCATCGTCCAGCCCAATATCATATTCAACCTTACTGTACTCCATTACGGTTTTGCTGCCGGCTTTCAGGTTTTCAATGCTGGCTTTGGTTACGGTTGGGTAGCCCTGAATGTTTGTTACTGCCAGTGCTTTGGCTACACGATATTTGCTGCCGCCCTTATCGTAATACTCTATCTGTACGGGGATAAAGCTCTGTTTGTGAATGAAGGCTTTATAGTAGGAAAACTCCACCGCATCGGCATCTTTTGGGCTGTTTTTTATGACATAGTAGCTCTTGGTTGTATCTACCAGTTCATGGGTGTCTTCATCCAGTCGGCGACCGGATACATCTTCATAGAAGAAGTCTGATCCAACAAAGCTGGTGCGCTTGTCAGAGGCTGCGATCCGTTTTACCAGATCCAGTGCGGGCAGATAGAGCCAGCGGTCATCATCCTGCTCAAGATGTTTCCATACCAGAAAAGCCATTTTGTTTACATCGGCCGGGCGGTGGAAGTAGATATAGAATTTCTGACCACCCAGGTAGGCGTCTCCCTCAATGGCGTCGCTTTTGGCGGCATCAATGCGCAGGATGGTCAGTTGCCGTTGCCGCTTGCGCCCCTGACTGTCGGTGATGACCATCTTGACCTGGGCGCGTCCATCCTGCCCCTGATAGTAGCTGGTCATGTTGCTGCGATGCACAATCTCATCAACTGTGGGAGATGCGATGAGTAATGCAGGCAGGGTGAGAAGTAGCAGAGTAATCAGGTTACGCATGGTTTGGTCTCCTGCTGTTTTTGCGAAATAGCCAGGGTTCAAAGAGTGTGATCATAGCGGGTAATATCAACAGTGATGCAACACCCGCCAGCAATAGGATGGCAGCGATAAATATACCGACGGTTTGATAGGGTACCAGTGGCGCTGCCAGCAGGGGCAGAAACCCGACACCCACCACAATGGCATTGCGTGTGATGGCGCGGGCAGGCTCTGCAAAGAGGTGGGGGAGGGCGGCTTTCCAGCTGCCATGCTGCCCCTGTAGCTGGCGGGCGCGTGACAGGAAGTGGATGGCGTAATCCACTGATAACCCAAGGCTCAGTGCGCTGAGCACCGCTATCGGCATGTCATAATCCTTGCCGACAAGGCCGACGATACCGTAGATGACCCACACCGTAACAGCCAGCGGGATTATGGCAAGAAGACCCCACAGGAGAGATCGGAACAGCACGGTCATCATAATCAGTACCACCACAAAACTTCCGGCCAGCGCCACGGCCATGCCGGCGACCATCTCCTCCTGCCAGATGACGTTGATGTAGGTGAGCCCAAACCAGCGGTGGGATAGTTCAAAAGGGGGCGGGTGGTCTTGAAAATACTCTTTAACCTGTGCCTCTACTGCGGCCATATCCTGATTATCACCGCTGGTCAGTTGTACCAGTACGGCGGCCTTTCGATAGTCTGGCGTAACAAAATGCCACAGATCATGCGGGCGGTGACTGTTCTGATAGGTAATCAGGGTCTGTGCCACTGCATTGCTGCTGTCAGGGATGCGGAAGGCCTCCTCTTTGCCCATCAGTAGCTCTCGGTAGACGGTCTTTACCACATCAGCAACTGAGCTTGATTTGCCGACTACATCCAGTGAAGCCAGATAGGTTTGGAGGTCGCTGATATATTGCAATACCTCTGGCTGCTTGAAGGTTTCGTCCCGCTGTCGTTCATGAGCAATAAAAAGCTGAGCCTCATCCCAGGCCTCAAATATATCATCAGAGCTGCTTTCCAGCTGACTGTTTATATAGTTATCCAGCGCACGCAATAGTGCTGCCTTGTTTGGTACTGTAGAGGTCAATAGTGCTGTCTTATTATACAGGTGCTCAAATACAGCATTGCTGTTGAGGATACCGGTTGCTGCCAATTGATCAGCCGCTGCTTTTATTCGCTGCTGCATGGCCTGGCTATATTCTGCCACTGTATCTGTGGATGCTCCGGGTTCCAGCTCCAGATAGGCCATATAGGTGCCACCAAAGTGTTCATTCAGCACCTTGTCGGCTATGCGGATGGGGTGGTCGCTGTGAAACCATTTGATAGGGTTGTCGTTGATATTGATCTGGGTGATGCCGTACAGCCCTACCGCCATTGCAGCGCCAGTGCCTATCAATACCCATCGGGCACGCCGGTAGATTGACTGGCCAGAGGCATTTAAAAGACGGCTCATCAGACCTGCATCCTGAGCATCATCTGTCTGATGTCCAAAGTTGGCCAGCTTCTCTTCCGGGATGAACATGATGAAGGCGGGGATAAAGGTAATGGTCCAGAACCAGGCCAGAAACACGCCTATAGCTATAAACAGCCCAAAGGTCTGCACGGGCGGGATGGGTGTCATCAGCAGCGAGGCAAATCCGGCCATGGTGGTCAGGGTGGTAAAGAGCATCGGGGTGTAGAGATGCTGCATGACATAGAGAATGGTCTCACGCCGATCCTTGCGTTTTTGATACTCATCAAAAAAATCAGACAGGATATGAATCGCATCCAGCACCGCAATGGGCATGATGAAGATTGGGATCATGGAGCTCATGATGTGGATGGTATTGCCCGAGATGATCAACAGTGCCATGGTAGCCAGTGAGCAGACCATCGCCAGGATCATCGGTGCGCTGATCAGGGATAGCTTTTTGAAAAACCACCACAGCAGCAGGAAGATCACCAGCATCGCCAGTGGGGCGGAGATGGCCATCTGGTAAAACATCTCCACCCCAAAGGTATCCTCTGCGACCGGCAGACCGGTGATATGAAACTCATCGCCTGAGCCTTCCCACTCTGCAATCTTCCCCAGCAGAGCCTCACGCACCCGGTAACTGAGGTGCTTGTCGGTTAGCGGCAGATAGAGGGCAATGGCCAGACCATCTTCACTTACCATAGTGCCATTGAGCAGCGGGATGCGCAGCGCCTTCTCCCGTATGAGCAGCGCCTCTTCCTGTGTGGTGGGTGGTTTTGGCATCAGCCAGTTGAAGTTCACGACCCCCATGCCACCCTGTTCAATGCTATCCACTACGGAGGGAGCCAGAATGTCTACCTCAACGACGCCGATCTGTTTCTCTGGATTATCAGGGTCAGGCCAGGTGATGCCCTTGGCAAATTCGGTCAATTCATGGATGCGCTGCAGTGAGGCGGGGTTGAATACGCCCTCTGGATTTTCCGGGTTGACTATCCCAACTACAACCATGTCACGTAGACTAAAGGTCTGCTTGCTCGCATTGTGAAAAACCCGCACAGGCTCATCAGCAGAGAGCATGTTTTCGGGGTCGGTGTCCACCTGTAGAGGGCTCAATACATTAAAGGTGGCGGGCCACAGGCTGGGCAGGAGTGCCAGCAGGATCAGCAGCAGTGTGGAGAGTGACATCGCCCAGGTAACGGATTTGGGATGGTCAACTGAGTAACGAACCAGGGGATTGCTTTTGTGCTCATTCATCTTTATATAATCCATTGGAAAATAGTGCTTGATAAGAATATTAGTATAAACTAATATTCTTATCAAGAAATTCACAAACCTGGAGGTTGCATCATGAGTATAGAACGTATTGTACTGGCTTTTGCAGGGGGCATGATTCTTGTCAGTCTGGCTCTTTCGCAGCTGTATTCACCCAATTGGCTGTGGCTGGCTGCTTTTGTTGCTGCCAATATGTTTCAGGCTGCATTCACCCGTTTCTGCCCGCTGGCAAAGATTCTTGAAAAGCTGGGTAAAAAACCGGGTACTGCATTTTAGGCTTGCAGCAATAGAGTGGCAGCCAACCTGATTTTTAAACAGGAGGATATGATGAAAAAGATAGTGCTATTGAGTTTGATTGCGTGCCTCTCTGTGGCCCCAGTGGTTGCAGAGGATCTCAGCTCCCGTGTTGAAGCGAGCCGTGCTGCTATTAAAGATTTTGTCGGTAATCTTGGTGGGGAACTCAAAGCGGCCTTGAAAAAAGGTGGGCCGCTGGAGGCTATCAAGGTGTGCAACAGCAAGGCGATGGGCATCAGCAAGATGCATTCTGAAAAAAATGGCTGGCAGATAGGGCGTACCAGTTTGAAACCCAGAAATTTCGCCAATGCCCCGGACGCCTGGGAGAGATCGGTGCTGGAGCAGTTTGAGGCCCGTAAAGCAGCGGGTGAAGGGGTGATGAAGATGGAGCATTACGAGGTGGTGATGCAGGGCGGCAAGCAGCTCTTTCGCTATATGAAAGCGATACCTACTGCTGAGAAGCCCTGTCTGGTCTGCCATGGCTCCGGGATAAAGCCAGCAATTGCTGAGGCGCTAGATAAACGCTACCCTCAGGATCAGGCGCGCGGCTACCAGGCGGGTGATATCCGTGGTGCGTTTACGATCACGCAGCCGATGTAAGGGCTTGTCAAGAAATAACTTGATCATCTTGCTTGTCTATCCTTTCGTCTTCAGCGCCTTGAATACAAAACGATATCCGGCGCAATATAAGCAAGTTATTTTTTGACAAGCCCTAATCCCGTTACCAGTCAAATGGCATGTCGATATATTTTATATCGTGACGGTGGGTTCCGCTGGCCTTTCTATCCTCAAAATTAAATTCAAACCCAGAGCGGATGAAGGGGCTGGACTGGTTGTGGCACTGCTGGGTGCAGGTGTTGTTGTCGGCGGAAGGCATGATCATGCCGCCGATCTCCATGAACTCCTCCCGTGTATAGGTGCCACGCTTTTTCATCATCATCTCGGCGTAGTGGCTGCCAGGGCCGTGACACATTTCGCACTGCACATCGGTCATCTCCGGGGTCTCTTCAATGCTGATAAAGCCGCCTGGCTTGCCGTAACCTGTGGTGTGACAGTGGATGCACTCCGCTGCCTTGGTGTAGTCACGGTTGGGATCCAGACCTATCTGCTGCTTTGCCTTGGTGCGAACACCCGGTTTGAGCAGCTCAAAGGCCTTCGACATCAGGGTTGTCTGCCATGAATCGAAGTGCGGCATGTGACAAATCTTGCAGTTTTCAATGCCAATGTAGGTGGGTGCTTCGGCCTTGAATCGCTCAAGTGCGGATGGCTCATTTTCAGAGGTTGCCGGTGGGGCTGTAGTGATCCAGTGTTTTTTAATATCGCCGCCATCAGCCGCCTGGAGCTCCACAAAGCTGAGGAGTAAAAAGCAGACAATAAAGATCTTGGCTATGTTCATTTTACTTGAATCAGCGGTTAGCTGATCTGTGGCCCGGCTGCGTTGACTTCTGGTGAAACCATATCGGTATATTCTGCAAAATTCTCATGGAAGGCCCTGGCCAGCTCCTTCGCTTTGGCTGCATAGGCGGCCTTGTCCTCCCAGGTATTGGCAGGGTGCAGCAGATCGGATGGCACGCCTGGGCAGGTCTCTGGCACCGGCAGCCCAAAGAAGGGGTCTGCGACCACGGTGGCATCATCCAGATCACCGGACAGTGCGGCATTCAGCATGGCGCGAGTCAGGCTGATGTCCATGCGCTTGCCTACGCCATAGGGGCCGCCTGACCAGCCGGTATTGATCAGCCAGCAGCGAACGTCGTGGCGCTTGATCTTGTCGCCCAGCAGTCGGCCATAGACGCTGGGGTGCAGTGCCATAAACGGGGCACCAAAGCAGGTGCTGAAGGTGGCCTGTGGCTCGGTGATGCCGCGCTCGGTTCCCGCCACCTTGGCGGTATAACCTGATAGGAAGTGGTACATCGCCTGCTCTGGGGTAAGGCGTGAAATCGGTGGGATCACACCAAAGGCATCACAGGTCAGCATGACGATATTCTTTGGGTGGGTGGCAATCCCGGGGTAGATGGCATTGGGGATGTGGGTGATTGGGTAGGCGGCGCGGGTGTTTTCGGTGAGTTTGCTGTCATTCAGATCCAGTTGCCGCGTCTTGAAGTCCATCCCCACATTTTCCAGGATGGTGCCAAAACGGCGTGTGGTCTCAAAGATCATCGGCTCTTTCTCTTTGGAGAGGTTGATCACCTTGGCGTAGCAGCCGCCCTCCAGATTAAAGATGCCGTTCTCGCCCCAGCCATGCTCATCGTCGCCCACCAATTTACGATTAGGGTCAGCAGAGAGGGTGGTTTTACCGGTGCCAGAGAGGCCAAAAAATACCGCCGCATCGCCCGCTTCTCCTACATTGGCCGAGGCATGCATTGACAGCACTTCGCGCTGTGGCAGCAGGTAGTTCATCACAGAGAAGATCGATTTTTTGATCTCCCCCGCATACTGGGTGCCGCCGATCAGAATCTGGCGTCGACCAAAATGGACAATGATGAAGGCTTCGGAGTTGGTGCCATCCACGCTGGGTACGGCATTCAGGTGCGGCACATGCAGCACGGTGAAGTTTGGCTCATCCACCTCCAGCTTGCGCCCAAAGTTTCCGGGGCGGATAAACATGTTGCGCGCAAAGAGTGCATGCCAGGCATCCTGGGTGATCACCCGGATGGGCAGCTCATAAGCCTTGTCTGCGCCGACCAGAAGATCCTGCACGAAGATATTGCGGCCTTCCAGAAAATTACAGGCACGTTGAAAAAGTTTATTGAACTGCTCTTCTGAAAAGGGTTTGTTGACCTTGCTCCACCAGATATGTTTTTTGCTCTCTGGCTCATCTACGACAAACTTGTCATTTGGCGAGCGCCCGGTAAAACAGCCTGTGCGGGTAACCAGTGGCCCCAGGTGAGCCAGAAACCCTTCATCACGACGAATGGCGTTTTCATATAGCTGGCTGGTGGAGGAGTTCCAGTGGATATCGCCTAAATTGTTGAGGCCCATCTCATTGAGTACATTTTCAAGGGCATCAATTGTCATATTTTTCCCCATATTTTAAAGGCTGTTTCTTGATTTTTACCGCATGATAACACTAACAGCGGGCTGAAATTAAGGTGAGTGTGGGGGATTACAGCAGATCCCAGAGTGGGCTCACTCTCTTACGATAATAATTCCTAATGCTTTTCGGACTTTGACCGCTAAACATGCATGAGTCAGTTTAATCATGTGGGCAGATGTCAGCTTGAACATTAATTTCTGGAACCTGAGGGCAATATAATGGCAAATTTCATTCAGTCAGTAGATGATCGAACCCGTCTGGCTGGCACCAATCGGCTGGAGGTTCTGCTGTTTAACCTGGGCAAGGACAATAACTCGGGTCGGGTTGAAACCTATGGCGTCAATGTATTCAAGGTCAGAGAGGTGATGCTGGTTCCAGAGATCACCCAGGCTCCAGAGATGCCGCCGTCGGTTGAGGGCGTGGTCAGCCTGCGCGGTCAGGTGATCCCAGTCATTAATCTGCCAAAGTTTTGCGGGGTTCAGACAGATGATGCCCCTGCGATCCTGATTATTACGGAGTACAACAAGCATGTGCAGGGTTTTCTTGTGCATGCTGTCGATATGATTGAGCGGCTTGCCTGGGAGGATGTAAAGGTTCCACCCGCGATGATTGCGCAGCAGCATGGTGGGCTGGTTACAGCGGTAACAGAGCTTAAAGATGGCCGTCTGGTCATGATTATGGATGTTGAGATGGTGCTGGCCAAAACCGCCGGATTTGGGGAGAGTGAAGATGAGTTCAACGGGATTCAGTCTTTTTCCAGAGAGGACTTTACCATCCTGTTTGCGGATGACTCCGCCGTTGCGCGCAACCAGATCACGCGCACGCTGGATCACCTGGGTGCAAATTACATAAGCTGCATCAATGGATCTGAGGCGTGGAGCAAACTGAAAGATATTGCAGACAGGGCGGAAGCTACCGGGCAAGCGATAACGAACTACATCCAACTTATACTGACAGACGTTGAGATGCCGGAGATGGATGGCTATGTATTGACGAAAAAGATTAAAGCAGATGCCCGCTTCAATGGTATCCCCGTGATCATGCACTCTTCGCTGTCTGCGGATGCGAATAAAGAGCTGGGCAAAGGAGTGGGAGCTGATGCCTATGTGGCTAAATTTGAGCCAGTGGAGCTGGCGGCAACATTGCGTGAGCTGCTTTCATAATCCTAGGAGCCTGTCCGAGAATAGGA
>JALSJZ010000116.1 GCA_026989135.1 Sedimenticola sp.
GGCGCTGATACGGAGTTCTGGATTCAAGCTGGCGCTTGTGGATTTGACGCCACTGCAGGTACGCTGTATGACTTTGTGACAGAATGCGGCAATAATGTAGCTATGTTTACGGTTGAAGAGATCGACGTAAATGAAGGGCTGGATCCAACCGACCCAATAGCCTTCGTCACCCAGGTGACATTCAGCCAGCAGGGAACCTACGATGTTACCATGACACCACAAACAGTCTGGGTGCCCGACAATGCCGTGCCAGAGCCAGCTACCCTTGCGCTTTTCAGTGTGGGTCTGGCAGGCTTCGGCTTTGCAGGAAGACGCAGGAAGAGAGGTTAGCTCTGCTGTTTCTATAATGATAATAACAGTGCGTTGAAACGGATGAGGCGGTCAAATGACCGCCTCTTTTTTTTTGCTCTTATAAAAAACCGCCAAAGGCTACTTTTTTGCCAGGGTAATCAAGAGCATGTAGATCGTTGTTTGATCCGGCAGTCCTGTGACCTTTAATTTGTGTTTTGTCTGAAAGGCCTCCAGTGCCTTGCGTGTTCCGGGGCCAAACTGGCCATCGGCATCGCCTGTATAAAACCCCAGATTAGCCAGTTTTGTTTGAATGCGTCGCAGGGTCTCCTGGTAAAGAAGCACCTCATCCTCGTTACTTTTGGCCTTTACCAGCATGCTCATCTTGCGCAGGCGCTCTGCCCTCAGGCCTTCTGTCATTGCCCTGACAGCCACATGAATCTGCTGCTTTGGGTTTGCTTTGCAGTGTGTCTCCAGCAGGGCATTGAGCAGTTTTGAATTTTGCCATGCTGCCAGGTCATAGGTCTCATCCGAGTATTGATTGGCGGCGGTGAGATACCCGTTTAACCAGCCCGCAATCAGGTAATAGGGTTCACTGCGCTTACCACGCTCTTCGAGATAGCGCTCACAACTTGCAGTACCTGCACCTTTAATGGCGAAGCGGCCATCCTTGTCAGCCCCCAGTGCAGCAAAAGGTGTTGCGCATATCAGCAAGGCAAGGGCTGTTTTTTTCATTTTACTCATGTTGCTCTCCGATACTATAGCCAGAACATAAGCTGCCATGATAACAAGCTGAGCAGCTGCTAACCATATATGGGTGCGGCTTAAAAGCCCTGTTCTGCTGCTTTATGTTGTGTGGCTTTTTGGCGTTTTAACTCCTGGATGGCTTCGTTCAAATAGGGTTTGTCGCGCTGGCTGGCATAGATGCCGGGAAACAGTACGCCTTTTAGAATCACCTCTGCTTCATTAAATTTTTCTAAAATTATGGCAAAGCGTTCGTTGTTTGAGAGACGGGTATTGTCAATCAGCGGGAAGTTAAAATAGTCTAACCTGAAGTCGATTTTTGTAGGTTCTTCCGTGGGTCTGTTGAGGTTCTCAATGATGAGATTTATCTGCACAGATTTTTTTTCATAACTGGCATTTCGCAGCTCTATGGTAACCGAGCGCATGGGCTTGCATTTATTGCTCTTGCGGTCGCCCTCGGTACAGAGTGGGAGTGTATTGAGTGGGGTTCTGACGGGGTTGTATGACTGGTTATCGTATGGCCAGGTATATTGCCACTCCTCGTTGGGTTGAGAACCCTGTTGTCTGATTTTCTCATAGGGGATTCGTATGGTGAGGATCTCTCCTTTTGGCCCAACAGTGGACAGCTGTGCACTGGCAACCCGTTTGGCCAGCCCGTGCAGTCGTTTGTGATGTGCATTCGATATAGCCCTCCAATCTTTAAACAGATCTTTATGCGCTTTCAATATGCGTTTGATGTCTTTTGATACCTCGCCAAACAGTGGGCCAAGGCTTAGTGAATCTCCAAAGTTCAGGGCCAGCATCTCCAGCTTGAGCAGTTTCTTGGATATACTGTTCTCGATCTCGGCAGCCGTTACGGGCTGGTCAGCTTTGGTAGCAATCCTGTCGGTGAAAAACCCATCCATGATCTCTTTAAACATATCCTTTCGCAGAGAGCTCTCTGCGGCTTCCCTGCTGCTGAGCAGTTGCGTATAGAGCCTTGCGTCTTGCTCTATGGCATTGATCTCTGTCAGCGTGCTTTGCCCAAAATAGCCAATCAGTGCGATGGTAAGTGCGGTTAATGCAGCAGAGATGGGCCGCGCAAGGATTTCAATGATGTCCCATTTATCTTTGCCCGGTCTGCTCTCTGTGGGTGCGCTGTCAGGTGGTGTTGCAGTGTTGCCTTCTTTATTCATATCCCTGTTGTCGCCATGTCAATTTGGAGGGTTGTTTAGCGAAGAAGCAGCGTTAGTGCACCTGAGCTTTTATACAGTTCAATGTTGATGTCTTTGCTGCCACTGCCAGAGTAAACCGTGACAGGTTCTGTCTGTTGGGGTGGAACTTCCACGCTGAGTTGGCAGTTTTGTTTGGCGGGCAGCCTTGTCAGGCGATAACGACCATATTGGTCTACTGTGGTGTGCTGAGGCTGGGCGTTGGGGCAGGCGATATGTACGATTGCGCCAACTGCGGGTTTGGCGTTTTGTGCAGTCCAGACGCGACCATACAGGTCGGCAGCAGAGCAGGGAAAAGCGGCCACCAAAAGAAAAAGGGTAATTGTTTTTTTCATGGCCATCGTATCTCCGCTCTGATGCAGTTTAGACAGGCATTACTCCACCCCTTCGCACACTGATTCTGCACATGCTTGTCCTGGAATAGTGCTTGGTCAGTGTTATTTTTAAGTATAGGTAGAATAAAAATCATTGTCCGAAAATGCTATGGGTTCGGTAATTTATCAGATCAAGTGGTTAATCTGTGGCGGTTGGTTTTTGCTGATGACGAAGCTGCTGTAGATTGTTCAGTACCCGCTGGGCGCGTTCGGTTTTCTGCAGCGCCTGTTTGTGTTGCGGGTTGAGCAGCAGCAGGGTCTTCCAGATGGCAATGGCTCCTTCAAGTTCGCCTCTTTGATAGAGGGTTTCACCGGCTGTGAGCAGGTACTGTGAATGGCTCTCCAGCTCCTTCTGAATCTCTCTTTTTAGATGGATTGCGTGGGTCGATCCGGGTGCCAGCTCAAGGAGCTGCTCCAGTAACATCAGTGCGCTGTAGCGCTCGCCGCTGGCCTGTTTGTGCTGAGCCTGTTTCAGCAGTTGCTGGATTCTGGCGGCTCTCTTTTTCTGCCGTGCCTTTTTTTCTGATCGGACTCTGCTGCGTTCGATTTGTGTGAGCCGTTTGCGATCGCTCTTTTGTTCTTCAATAGCAAGTGCCAGCCGTAGACATTTTTCAGCAGTGGCCGGGGCATTTTTTAGTTGGCGTTCGCCACAACGGGAGAGCAGAGATCGACTCTCCAGCCTGGTTTTATTCAGCTGCTGTAGGCGGGAGCGAAGCATCACATCATCCGCCTTGCTGTTGGCCAGCTGCGCCAATAGTGGACGCTGTTGTTGAATCAGGGTGAGCCGGGCGGCCAGGAGTTTGTCTTCGATCAGCTGCCGGTGCCGCTGCTGCTCGGCCAGGATCTGCTTCAGCAGTACCGCTGGTTCAGGATTGTCTGGGTGGTTTTTTTGGGCCTGTGTGAGTAGCTGTCCCGCTTCGCTATAGCGCTTCTCCCGGCGCAGCTGTTCGGCCTGTTGCAGGGATTCAGTGAGGCTCAGTAGCTCTTTTTTATGCTCTTGAAGCGGCAGGATGCTGCAACCTGCAAGCAGCACCATGGTCAGCAATAGAGGCAGTAATCTCATCACCCGTGCCCAATGGGTAGCAGTTGCTCCACAGCCTGTCGCACCTGCTGCTGATAGACCGGGTTCATTGTGCTGACCAGGTAGGAAGTGACGGGTTGGCTGCGCCCTTTTACCTGCACAGGGGGCTGCTGCTGCAGAACGACCTTTTGTGCAATACCACGCTGTTGTGCCGTATTGGAGCCAATCAGGATGCCCCCCGGTGGCGCAATGCCACACAGGCGCGCGCCAAGGTTTACTGTGTCACCCACCACGGTGTATTGCATCCGTACCGGGATGCCGATGTTGCCGGCCATCATCTCGCCACTGTTGATGCCGATGCGAAAGTGCAGTGGCGGCAGCGTCTTGTGCTGCCGATGCTGGTTGATCTGCTGCACGATCTCTTGAATCATCACGCCGCAGGCGACGGCATGCAGGGCGTGCTGGGGATCGCTCTCGGGCGCGCCAAAGACAATCATCACGCTGTCGCCGATGAACTTGTCGACCATGCCGTGGCAGCTGTGGCCTGCCAGGGCAATGTAGCCGAGATATTCGTTCAGCATCTTGGAGACGGCCCTGGGTGACATCCCCTCTGTCAGCTTGGTGTAGCCCACGATGTCGCAGAAGAGCACGCTGCCAAAGAGCAGTTCCCCCGCTTCAGCCGGCTGCTCCAGATTGGCCAGCACGCGTGCGGCGGCGTGTGGGGAGACATAGCTGGAGAGCGCCCGTTCAATGCGCCCCTTTTCGCGCATCTCTGCAACCATCAGGTTGAAGCTGGTGATGATGCTGCCGATCTCGTCGCGGCGAAGGTGGTCGAGATTCTCAATCGGCTCGCCGCGGCTGATGGTCTCGCTGACCCGTGCCAAGGCCTGAATCGGCCGTGACAGGTGTCGGCTCAGTAGATAGGCCATCATGATGCCAAGCAGGATCAGCCCCAGTGTGGTATAGCCCAGGACAAGGATCGCCTCGTGCAGATCCTGCTCCAGCTGGTCGTGATCAATGGTGATCAGTGCGTGCCCGGGGGTTACATCCTTGTACTGGATGGGGGTGGCAAAGGTGATCGCCTTTCGCTCTTCCCCCATCGGGTCGCGCCATGACCAGATCAGCTGCTTTATCCCAGACTGCATGATCTGGCGCTGCTGCGTCATGGGTGGGGTGATGCCTGCCCTGGCCAGGGTTTTGCTACCCTGCCGGATCAGCGCGCCCAGTACCTGCTGGTTCTCGATCTGGCGGTTGACCAGCCCGGTCAGGGTAAAGAGATCTTCGGCCATCACGGGTTCGCTGGCAGAGTGCGCCAGCTGCTCCACCAGGATATGGCCAAAGCTCTCGGTCTGCTGCATGAAGGCGTGTCTCTGCTGTGTGATCAATACCCAGCTGAGCAGCGCCATCACGCTGGTGACCAGCAGACCAACTGCCAGTGACCACTTGGCTACGATGGGCAGGCGTGAATTGCGGTAAAGGGCGCGCAGGCTGGCGCCACCAGAGGTTGCTGACCCAGGTTTTGATTTGGTTGATGCGGTGATGGCGGTGGACATGATTTGGGTGCCAGACAAGCCGTTGAAACGTATGGCTGCCAGCCAAGAATAACATGCTTTGAACCTAGAATCTGCAGTTGGACGGGGTGGAGTGTGCGCTTGCGGCGGTGTATGGCACCAAAAGTAGGCGCTTTAGGCGAGGCGCAACGACGTAGAATAGTTATTCTATTCCAAGGAGTTGCAACACAGCCATACGCCGCCGCAAGTGTGCAATCCGCCCCGACAGGTTTATTGCTCCTGCAAAACCTGCTCTTCCACCATCCATGGCGGTCGTAGCGTAGTTCACCCAGCAGGTGAATTGGATAAAGGCATAAAATATCATGCATATCAATATGTTGATATATTCTCGTAGCGGTCAACTGCGGATTCTAGGTTGAACGCTATTGCTGTAGTGTGCGCCCGCCATCTACGGTGATGATCTGCCCGGTGATATAGTCCGCATCCTTGAACAGAAACAGCAGGCTCTTTGCAATGTCGCTGGCCGCACCTCTCCGTTTCAGGGCCGTGCGGTGCAGGATCGCCTCCTGCTGATTCGGCGGGATGGGCTGCTCAGGCCACAATATGGCACCGGGTGCGATGCCGTTTACGCGCACATCCGGTGCCAGCTCCTGGGCCAGGGCCTTGACTAGCATGGCGTTACCCGCCTTGGCAATGGAGTAGACGGGGTGATCCTTCAGCGGGCGTTCGGCGTGGATGTCTATCAGATTGATGATGCAGCCCCTGCTCTCCCGCAGCAGGGGGGCAGCGGCCTGTGAGAGAAAGAAGGGTGCCTTCAGATTGCTGTTGATCAGCTCATCCCACTGCTCGATCCGGGTGGATGCAACAGGCGTGGGGTAGAAGCTGGAGGCGTTGTTCACCAGCAGATCCAGCCGGCCAAAATGCAGCTGGGTATCATGGATCAGATCGGGCAGCAGATCGGTACGGTTCAGATCGGCCTGCAACAGGGTGACGGAGGCAGGGCGGATGGCCTCCAGCTCCTCTTTGAGCGTCTGGGCGGCGGCTGCGGAGTGGCGATAGTGCAGTGCCAGATCCATGCCGTTGTCATGCAGGGTGCGGGCAATCTGCGCGCCAATACGGTGGGCAGCCCCCGTGATCAGTGCGACTTTTCCTGCGAGTGGTTGTTGCATTTCGGTCACTGTATGGCTTCTGGTCTTGATACACTAGTGGAAATGATCCACCCGAAAGAGTCAACCAAACAAGAGCGCCATGTCCAGTAACAACCCTCGACAGAACCACAGCGTTGGAGTGCCCACCGAGCTGCCCGAGCCGACACCAGAGGCACGTAAACACAGCAACCGCCTGATCGAGTCGATCAGGGCTGAGCTGGCGCAGAGCGGCGGTCGGATGCCGTTTGACCGATTCATGGAGCTGGCACTCTATGCCCCCGGCCTGGGCTACTACACCGCCGGTGCGAGGAAGTTTGGCGAGGCCGGGGACTTTGTGACCGCGCCCGAGATCTCGCCGCTCTTCGCCCGCTGCCTGGCGCGCCAGTGCAGAGAGCTGCTGGCGGAACTGGCGGGAGGCGATCTGCTGGAGGTTGGCGCGGGCACCGGGGCGCTGGCAACCGATCTGCTGCTGGAGCTGGAGGCGCTGCAGATGCTCCCCGAACGCTACTTTATACTGGAGCTAAGCCCAGATCTGCAACAGCGCCAGCGTGAGACCCTGATGCTTCGGGCGGCGCATCTGATGGATCGGGTGCAGTGGCTGGATGCCATGCCCGAGCCGGGTTTCAGTGGCGTCGTGATCGCCAATGAGCTGCTGGATGCGATGCCGGTCAGCTGCTTTACAATAGCCGAGTCCGGTGTGCAGGAGGGGTTTGTCCGCTGGTCGGGAGAGGGTTTTGAACGCTACTGGGATGAGCCGGTCACCCCGGGCCTGAAGCGTGCGGTTACTGCACTACAGGCAGCGCTGGAGCCATTTGCCGTTGGCTATGAGTCTGAGATCAACCTGCGAGCCGACTCCTGGCTGCGGTCGCTGGCGCAGCGGGTCGAGCGCGGGGCGCTGCTGCTGATCGATTATGGCTATCCGGCGGCGGAGTATTATCATCCGCAACGCGGCATGGGCACCCTGATGTGTCACTACCGGCACCGCGCCCATGACGCACCGTTGATCCTGCCGGGACTGCAGGATATTACAGCGCATGTCGATTTTTCATCCATTGCCAGAGCCGGGCGGGATGCCGGTCTGGAGCTGAAAGGCTATACGACACAGGCGCATTTTCTGCTGGGGTGTGGGCTGGATTCGCTGCTGATGGAGTCCGACCCGAATGAGATCGAAAGCCACATAACACTGATGCAGGCGGTAAAACGGCTCACCATGCCGACTGAGATGGGCGAGCGTTTTAAGGTCATTGCCCTGAGCAGGGGTATCGAGTCATCACTCATGGGGTTCAGTCTGAGAGATCTAAGTGGCCGTCTATAATCCAAAAAGGTATGGAATTGCCCTGCTGATGCTGCTGTTGCTGGGGTGCAATGGCAACAGCACCAAAGATCCGCTGTTTGAACCGCGCCCGTTCCAGCTCAAGGATCTGGCCAAGAGTGATGTCGATCTGGTGGCAGAGACACATCTGAAGCAGACATTGGCACTGCTGGAAACCCTGATGGAAAAGCTCTACCGGCGCAATCCGCAGGAGCTGCGCAAGCGCGGCATTGCCGATGTTGAAAGGGCGGTGAAGCAGGTGTTTGGCCCGACCCGGCAGGCCGGCTTCCCGGAGCTGCGGGGCCAGCGTGCGATTGAGAGCATGCGTCTGGCCTTCCGGGAGAGCTACGGTGGCGACCGGGTTCTGGCGCTGGTAGAGGGGCTGCGCGGGATGGTGCTCGACTCCTACAATGGGCAGCAGGAGTTCTATCTGCCGGATGAGCTGAACCCGCAAAAGATCTATAACGTAGCGCGCAATATTGAGATTGCGGTGTGGAAGCTGAGCAATGACCGGGACGCGGAAGGGCGGCTCTATCTGCTGACCAATGACCTGACCAGCGCGGCACCCAACCTCAGTTTTGAACGGCTGTTCGGCAAGGTGATTGCCCTGCAGGATGGCATGGCGGTGGTGGTCTCCGATGCCACCAACAGACGGATCAAAAATGTGATTCAGTCGGCGGCATCGGCGGTATTTATGGGGATTTAACGACCTGAGCCTGTTTCACGCGGCTGATGGCCTGTATCCGCTCCCGGTAGAGCTGAGTCGCAATCTGCTGCGGCTCTGATGCAGAGCGGCTGATTTTTGCCCCATCCACGCCCGTGATGGCCTGATAGACTGCGCGTAAAAAATCGGCTTGCGGGTAGCGGCTCTCCTCCATGCCGGTGCGCCCGCGCACGTCGGCCTTGCAGACCAGCAGGAACTGCTCAAAACGGTCTGGGTGCCGCACTGCATCCAGCCCTGTCACTATCTTCAGCAGCGTCTTCGGGCGCAGTTCAAAGGCGCGGTGGCAGAGCAGATGGTAGCGGGCGACCGGGATGGCCA
Source organism: Sedimenticola sp. (assembly GCA_026989135.1). Taxonomy (GTDB): domain Bacteria; phylum Pseudomonadota; class Gammaproteobacteria; order Chromatiales; family Chromatiaceae; genus WFXD01. Next base: position 8,652 of record JALSJZ010000116.1, read on the forward strand.
GATCACGCCAGGCGTTGGGGATGCGCAACCGCTTGCAGAGCGGCTTGATCAGCTTGGCACCGCGCGCCTCATGGCCATGATGGCCGGGAAGCATCGCCGTGGGCGTGTTGCCTTTGCCCAGATCGTGCACCAGTGCGGCAAAGCGCACCTGTGGGTCGCGACTCAGAAGGCAGGCCTGCTGTAGTGTCAGTAGGGTATGTAGACCGCTGTCGATCTCTGGGTGGTACTGCTTTTTCTGCGGTATGCCAAACAGACGGTCAACCTCTGGCAGAATAATGACCAGCAGGCCCAGCTCGCGCAGGGTCTGAATAAAGAGGTGGGCGCTATCCTCCTTCAGCGCCTTGGTGATCTCTGCCCAGACCCGTTCGGGCACCAGATTGTCCAGTTCGCCCGCTGCGATCATCTGCTGAACCAGCTGCTGCGTCTCTGCGGCAATGCGGAATCCCAGTGCATGATAACGGGCCGCAAAGCGGGCGAGCCGGAGTGCGCGAATCGGGTCTTCTGCAAAGCAGGGGGTGTGGCGCAGGATGCGGCTTTTCAGATCATCCTGACCGTTACAGGGGTCGATGATCCTGCCGTCCGCCCCCTGAGCCAGGGCGTTGATGGTGAGATCGCGCCGCGCCAGATCCTCTTCGATGCTGACCGGGCTGCTGTTGATGTCGTTGCGCTGACGGCGTGGCAGTGCGTACTCCTCCTGGGTTTCGGGATGCAGAAATATGGGGAAATCTTTGCCAACCTGTCGGTAGCCGAGGGCGGCCAGCTGTGTCGGGGTGGCACCGCTGACCAGCCAGTCGCGCTCGGTGACAGGGCGGCCCAGCAGGGTGTCGCGAACTGCACCGCCCACCAGGTAGGTCTCCATTGTCTGCTCTGTGGGCAACTGGCTTGAGCCGTGCAGGGCTATCCCTGCCGCCAGTGGGAGAACCGCCGCTGCCGCTGGCTGATGCCCAGATAGAGCGGCACGATCTCATCGACATCCGTTGGTCTGATGCCCAGCTCCAGCAGACCATTGTGCTGACATACACTGTCGACCTGTAGCGAAAGGTAGTTGTCGAGAGAGAAGGGTTGTCCCGGCATCTGCCCAAGGATGCGCGCCTGCAGGCGGGATGCGTTGTCGCTCAGGTGGATGATCCGGCGCTTCAGTCCCAACTGTTGGGCGGTGTAGCGTACCAGCTCCTCCAGGGTGAAGCTGCGTGGCCCACAGAGGTCGTAGCGCTGGTCAACCGTGCGGGACTCTGTGAGTGCGCAGATAAAGGCATCGACCACGTCACCCACATAAACAGGGGCGAAACGGGCATCCGGGCAGGCCAGCGGGAAGGGTGCCGGGGAGAGGCTCAGGAGATCGCCAAAACGGTTGAAGAAGCTGTCGCCCGGGCCAAAGATCACCGAGGGGCGGAAGCTGGTGACCTGAACGTCGGGCGGGCCGAGCTTGTGGGCTCGGTTCTCTCCCTCGCCTTTGGTAAAGAGATAGCGGCTTGGCCCTTGATCCTGATTGGCATTCAGTGCGCTCATCTGTAGCAGCCGGGGTATGCCGGCGGCACGGCAGGCCTGGACAACGGCATCGACCAGATCCACATGCGCCCGCTTGAACCCCTGCGGGTTGCGACCCTCATTGAGTATGCCAACCAGATTGATAAAGGCGCTGCACCCGGCAAGGTGCGGCTGTATCGCCTCGGTGTCAAAGATGTTGGCGCGTTGCAGCTGTACCCCGGGCAATACCCGCAGATCTTTGTGTCGCTCTGGATTGCGCGTCAGAATGAGGCACGGAGTGCCTCTGGCAGCCAACCGGCTTACAAGGTGGTGGCCAACAAACCCGCTACCGCCAAGGATACAGACCCTGTTACTCTTCATGTTTTTACCTCACTGCTAAAATATAGATTCTAAAAAATATATGGAGTATCTGCTGGACGGGCTTGTGATGCAATATCTGCTGCTGGGGGCAGTGGCAGGTATCCTGGCGGGGCTGCTGGGCGTGGGGGGTGGATTGATTATCGTGCCGGTGCTGATCTGGATCTTCAGCAGCCGGGGATTCGACCCTGCCATCGTGGCCCATCTGGCGGTGGGAACCTCGCTGGTCACTATCGTGGCGACCTCTGTCGCTGCCATCTATGCCCATCACCGCCGGGATGCGGTACGATGGGGGCTGGTCATGCAGCTGCTGCCGGGTATCCTGGTCGGTGCCTGGCTGGGGGCAGTTATTGCGGATGCCCTGTCAACGCTCTGGCTGAAGCGCAGCTTCGCCCTGTTTGTGATCGTGGTGGGGGTACGCATGCTGCTGAGCGTAAATACCGAAGGGCATCGTGAGCTGCCAGCGAGGTGGGGGCTGGCCATAGTGGGTGTGGTGGTGGGCGCCCTTTCGGCCATTGTGGGGATTGGCGGTGGCTCCATGACGGTTCCCTTTCTTAACGGTTGTCGAGTAACCATGCGGCAGGCGGTGGCCACTTCAAGTGCCTGTGGGCTGCCGATTGCGCTGGCGGGTGGTATGGGGTTTGCTGTGGTTGGCTGGGATGCGTCGGCACTGCCTGCGGGCAGCAGTGGCTATATCTACTGGCCTGCGGTGTTCGGTGTGGCGCTGGCCAGTGTGCTATTGGCCCCTGTTGGCGTCTATTTGTCACATAATCTCCCCTCTTCGAGCTTAAAGCGTGTTTTTGCGCTGTTGTTATTCCTCATTGGCGGTAGAATGGTCATTTAGTTCTCCATTGGGTTCTCATGGTGCGGTGGGCGCTTGCCAGAGTGGGGCAATTAGTGGTTTTATTAACACAATAGATAAATATAAAGGGTGTAAGCATGACAAACGGTCAGACGGAGCAGGTAGTAGAACGTCGCACTGGCACACGGGATATGATTGACAAGCTGCTGGCAGAGCGCAAAGAGATGCTGGCGCTCTACTGGCATGTTGCCGGATTAGAGCCGCTGACAAAAGAGACCCCTATCGGCGACCATCTGCAGGAGTTCTGCCAAGTGCTGGTTGACTATATCGCCTTTGGTCATTTCGAGGTCTATGACCGCATCGGCAGTGGCAAGGAGCGACGCGGAGCAGTCGTCTCCGTTGCGCAGAAGATCTACCCCCGCATTCTGGATACAACCGATGTGACCGTCTCCTTCAATGATAAATACGATGAGTCAGACCATGAACTGCATCTGGAAAACCTCTCCAAGGATCTCTCCCAGATGGGCGAAGTGCTGGCAACCCGAATCGAACTGGAAGATCAGTTGATTGAGGTGATGTTGCAGCGTTGAGCTCTTTCAACAGCCGCTGATTGGATACCCCCGGTGTTTTCCAGGCTTAACAGATTCCGTCAGAGACAGCCCCAGAAAGATGAGTTTTTGGCGCTGCTCCACCCTTGCGAGCCATTGGAGATCCAGCTTCAGAGTCTGCACAGAGGCATCGATAATGCGCGTATTGATATAACCCTCTGTTCTGTCTTCAGCATCAAAGCCACTCAGCTTGTGCGTGGCATTCTGCAACATTGTGCAGTGCTCAATGATTTGAGCCGACAGGTGGCCAGGCCTAAAAAGGCGGATATGGATGCGTTCCTCAAGGCCTATGCCGATATGATGGATGCAACGGTGGCCAGAGCACACAAAATATCCTCTCCGGATCAGGTTCAACTGCTTCAACTGGCGGTTATGCGCTTTTTACTCTGCCTGATCAACGAAGAGCTGGATCGCCTGCGGGATGGGATGCAGCGTAGCCGGGGCGGTGTTGTGGGGCGGTCAGACCGGCGCGCGCTGGAGCTTCATGAGAGCATGGTTACGCTGGCAAAGCAAAGAAACTGTCTGCGGAATACCGTGCTTCAGCAGCTTTTTGGGCGGATCATCAAGCTGGAGGCAAGGTCACTGCGGGTAACCCGGAAATCTGTGCTGGGAATATCCTGGCCGTTGCCAAGGCCGGTGCTGTGCAATCCTATGTTGCAACAGCCGCTGCCCTGGGAGGATGGCCAGCGGATTGACCCCTATCTCCCCCTCTGTGTGGACTATTTTGATCAAACCAACCGACTGCTGACGGAGGTTTTCAGTGCCTATCTGCCCCCATGGGCCCTGGCCTGTGATGGGAAGGAGCGTCTCCCGTGCAGCAGGAATGAGCTAAAAAACAGGGCGCAGTTGCGCAAGCCCCAAAGTGGGGTGGATGGTGCCCTTGAGGCCGAGGCGCTGTTGCGCAGCTCACTGCAACCGGAGGAGTATCTCCAGGGGCAGTTTTGCTGGCTCGATATGCCGGATAATTTTGAACTGCTGACCTCCCAGGCGGTGTTGCAGAAGGCGCTGGGCGAGCAAAACAGGAAGCAGCTGCCGACAGGCTGGCAGGATTTTCAGCGCGATGTGAAAAGGCGCATCTGCCGACAGCTCAAGCAGTTGGGGCTGGTGCCGCAGATCCTGGCAGCCTATGGTGTCTGCAGCGTGGTTCGCGGGCTGGAACAGCATCTGCCGACCTCGCTTGTGCAGCAGTACCTCTCTGGGGAGCTGTCGCGAAAAGAGCTGCCACGGCAGCTTATTGGGCTTCAGATAGACCCGCTGACTGCCGCTGCCGTTATCAAGAAACTGGAACTGGCGCGCAATAGAATCAAGCAGATTTCACCTGAAGAACAGGAGCAGCTGCTGCTGAGCTATATAAAAGATTTCCTGGTGTTTCGGCGGGATCTCAAAAATGCCTTCTTGACATACCAGGCGATGGATCAG
>JALSJZ010000117.1 GCA_026989135.1 Sedimenticola sp.
CACCCCTGTTGAAGCGGACATTCTCCAGCAGAACCACCTCACCATCCGCCAGATCCAGCTCTTTTCCGAGATACTCTTTGATCAGGCAGACCTCTTTGCCGAGTAGCCCAGAGAGATGATCCGCCACCGGCCGCAGGGAGAGCTGCTCTTCATACTGCCCCTCTACGGGGCGGCCAACATGCGACATCAGCATCACCCTGGCACCGGCTCGCATCGCATGTTCAATCGTCGGCAGGCTGGCGCGGATACGCTTATCGCTGGTGACCCTGCTGTTTTTGATCGGCACATTCAGATCCTCACGGATCAGCACCCGCTTGCCGGCCAGCTCAAGATCGGTCATTTTAATTATTGGCATTTCAACCTCCTAGGGGGTGCTCTCAATCACCGTTCGTGGCGTGATTCTGGCCCTTTTTTGCGCTGGCGGCGTTGCGGTTCGTTGCAATAGAATAACTATTACGCCTCACCGCGCCTTGCCAGCACAAAAAATGCCTCAAAATCACGCTCACTCAGGTAATTGAGAACACCCCCTAAAACGAAAAAAAATCAGAGGAAGATGAATCTTCAACTAATTCTTTTTATTTCCAGGCTTTGCAGCCAGACTCGGGATACCTCCCGCAGCCTGGCGGCTCAAACCCGATTAAGCAGAGATAACGCGAGCCAAATCCAGCACCTTATTGGAGTAGCCCCACTCATTGTCATACCAGGATACAACCTTTACAAAGGTGCCATCCAGCGCCATACCGGCATCGGCATCAACAACAGAGGTGCATGGCTCGCCAACAAAATCGGTGGAGACCACTTTATCCGTTGTGTAACCCAATACGCCCTTCATGGCACCTTCCGAGGCGGCTTTCATGGCCGCACAGATCTCTTCATAGGTTGTCTCTCTCTCCAGCTCCACCGTCAGGTCGACCACAGAGACATCAGAGGTAGGCACCCGAAAGGCCATGCCGGTCAGCTTCTTGTTCAGCTCTGGAATCACCTTGCCAACCGCCTTGGCCGCGCCGGTGCTGCTGGGGATGATGTTCTCCAGAATACCGCGACCACCGCGCCAATCTTTATTTGATGGGCTGTCGACTGTTTTTTGCGTGGCGGTAGCGGCATGCACCGTAGTCATCAGGCCGCGCTTGAGTCCAAAGTTATCGTTCAGTACCTTGGCAATCGGTGCCAGACAGTTGGTGGTGCAGGATGCATTTGAGACGATATCCTGACCCGCATAGCTCTCGTGATTTACGCCCATGACAAACATCGGCGTATCATCCTTCGATGGTGCAGACATAACCACTTTTTTGGCACCTGCAGCAAGATGTTTCTCCGCCGTCTCTTTGGTCAAAAAGAGGCCGGTTGCCTCTACCACCACATCCACATCCAGCTCTCCCCACTTCAGCTCGGCAGGGTCTCTCTCCGCTGTCAGGCGAATGATTTTGCCATCCACGACAAGGTGGCCGTCTTCAACGCAGACATCGCCTTTGAAACGGCCATGTACAGAGTCGTATTTCAGCATATAGGCCAGATACTCTGGATCGAGCAGGTCGTTGATACCTACAATCTCAATATCTGTAAAATTTTGTGCGGCGGCACGGAATACCATGCGCCCAATACGGCCAAACCCATTGATGCCGATTTTAATTGTCATTATCGCTTCTCCAAATATAGTGTTAATTAGTGAGTCAAGACAGCTCGCAGCCGGTCAGGCAACGACCTCCTCCACCGCCTTAACAACATGCTCCGTGGTGATACCAAAATAGTTGTAGACCTCTGCGGCAGGCGCAGATTTGCCGAAGCTGTCTATACCGATCACACGCCCCTTCAGGCCAACATATTTTGCCCAATAGCCGGTAACCCCCGCCTCTACTGCAACACGGGCGCTCACCGCTGCGGGCAGTACCGACTCTCTGTAGGCTGCATCCTGGGCATCAAAGGCATCAGTGCTGGGCATGGATACCACACGGATCTGCCGACCAGCCTCTTTCAAGGTCTGTGCCGCCTGTGTGGCCAGCTCGACCTCCGATCCAGTGGCGATAATGATAGCATCCGGCACACCTTCACACTCCAGTAATACATAGCCACCGCGACTGATTGCGGCAATCTGCTCACCGCTGCGTGCCATATGCGCCAACCCCTGTCGGGAGAGGATCAGGCTGGTCGGGCCATTTTTGCGCTCGATGGCGCTCCTCCAGGCCACGGCGGTCTCAACCGCATCACAGGGACGCCATACCGCCATCTGCGGCATCATCCGCAGGGTGGCGGTCTGCTCTACCGGCTGATGGGTCGGGCCATCTTCACCCAGGCCAATGGAGTCGTGGGTAAAGACGTGGATCGGGCTGATCTCCATCAGCGCCGCCATGCGCAACGCATTGCGCGCATACTCGGAAAAGACCAGGAAGGTGGCACCGTAGGTGCGAAAGCCACCGTGCAGCTCGATGCCGTTCATAATGGCCGCCTGAGCAAACTCACGCACGCCATAGTGAAGATAGTTACCCGAGGCATCATCGGCACTCAGCGCCCTGGAGCCAGACCACATCGTCAGGTTGGAGCCGGCCAGATCCGCAGAACCACCCAGCAGCTCAGGCAGTGCCGGGGCATAACCCTCGATGGCATTTTGCGATGCCTTGCGGGAGGCCACCTTGAGCGCCAGCGCATTGACCGACTGGATGTACTCATCCGCCATCTCACTCCACTGCGCAGGCAGCTCACCACAGGTGCGACGTTTAAACTCGGCCGCCAGCTCAGGGTGCGCCTGCTCGTAGGCGGCAAAGCGCTCGTTCCAGGCAGACTCGGATGCCGCACCTGCCGCTTTGGCATCCCAACCGCTGTAGACAGCGTCCGGCACCTCAAACGGCGCATAGGGCCAGCCGATCGTCTTGCGCACCAGTGCAATCTCATCCTCGCCCAGCGGGGCACCGTGACAATCCTCTTTACCCTGTTTGTTCGGAGAACCCTTGCCAATAATCGTTTTGCAGCAGATCAGACTTGGCCTGTCGGTAACTGCCCGCGCGGCCTCAATCGCCTGTTTGATGGCACCCGCATCGTGGCCATCCACATCCGCCACCACATGCCAGCCATAGGCCTCAAAGCGTTTGGGGGTGTCATCGGTAAACCACCCCTCGACCTCACCATCAATCGAGATACCGTTGTCGTCATACAGCGCCACCAGCTTGCCCAGCTTTAACGTACCCGCCAGCGAACAGGCCTCATGGGAGATCCCCTCCATCATGCAGCCATCACCCAGAAAGGTGTAGGTGTGGTGATCGACAACCAGATGTCCAGGGCGGTTGAACTGTGCTGCCAGGGTCTTTTCAGCAATCGCCATGCCCACCGCGTTGCAGATCCCCTGGCCGAGCGGCCCGGTGGTGGTCTCTACGCCCGGGGTATCCCGGTACTCCGGATGACCGGGGGTCTTGGAGTGGAGCTGGCGGAAATTTTTAATATCGTCAATCGAAAGGTCATATCCAGAGAGATGCAGCAGTGAATAGATCAACATGGAGCCATGGCCGTTAGAGAGCACAAAGCGGTCGCGATCAGCCCAATCCGGGTTGTTTGGATTGTGCTTCAGAAAGTCATTCCACAGCACCTCGGCGATATCCGCCATACCCATTGGCGCACCCGGGTGGCCTGATTTTGCTCTCTGAATTGCATCCATGCTCAAGGCACGGATTGCATTGGCTAATTCACTGCGTGAGGACATGCGTCCCTCCTGGTTGAAGTCGATTTACTGAAAAGCTGCGCTGCACGCATTCAAGATCAACCAAGGGGTATGACCCATCAATCTGCGCATCCCCTTCGGGGAATCGGGTATTCTCGCCCAACCGGCGAGTGGGGACAATAGCTGCTGCGGATTATAGTCGATCTCACTCCCGCCACTTGATCGAACAGCCCATGCTGGGGATCTGCTGTGCTGGCCCCTTTCCGGTCTCTGCAACCCGCTTCATCGCCTCGAACAGATCACGGTGCGCATCCGCCGCAGCCGCCTCTTTTCGGCTTGCATCCAGACGCCCGCGATATTGCAGTTCAAGATCACGGTTGTAGCCAAAAAAATCGGGTGTGCAGACCGCCCCGTAGGCCTTGGCCACCTGCTGGGTCTCATCGACCAGATAGGGAAAAGAGAAACCAAACTCAGTTGTGATTCGGCGCATGTTATCCAGGGAGTCCTCTGGGTACTCCACCGCATCATTGGACATAATCGCCACACTCTTCACACCATGCTTTAGCAGCTCTTGGGTATCACGCACGATCCGATCCATGATCGACTTCACATAGGGGCAGTGGTTACAGATAAACATCACCAGCAGACCGTTTTCACCTCGACACTGTTCCAGCGTCCAGAGCCGGCCATCCACATCCGGCAGAGAGAAATCGACAGCTGGTCTACCAAAATCACACACCGGGGGTTGCAGTGATACCATCATTCAGCTCCCAAATATTAAATATTAGTTTTAAGGTCATATCGTAGCGACATGCCCAACCATACCAAGCGACATAGCCCATGCACAAACCGGAAATCAGTTGTATACTTGCGCGTTTCATTGTGGATTACCGACGTCAGCAGCCCATCTGCTGACAAGCACAAATCAAACAAACATGGACAAACTCATGCTGAAAGATTTCACCTTTACCTCTGAATCTGTATCAGAAGGCCACCCGGACAAGATTGCCGACCAGATCTCTGACGCCATACTGGATGCCATCCTCGAACAGGACACCAACGCCCGCGTGGCCTGCGAAACCATGATCAAAACCGGTGCCGTCATCGTCGCAGGCGAGATCACCACCTCAGCATGGGTCGACCTGGAGAAGGTGGTGCGCAGCACCATCATGGACATCGGCTACAACAGCTCCGACATGGGCTTTGATGGCGAGACCTGCGCCGTCATGTCACTGATTGGCAAGCAGTCCAGCGATATCGCCATGGGCGTTGACCGTGAGGCACCCGAGGAGCAGGGCGCAGGCGACCAGGGTCTGATGTTTGGCTACGCCACCAACGAGACCGATGTACTGATGCCTGCACCAATCACCTACGCCCATCGGCTGGTAAAGCGTCAGGCAGAGATGCGCAAACACAACGTCCTCTCCTGGTTGCGCCCGGATGCAAAGAGCCAGGTCTCCTTTAATTATGTAGATGGTAAACCCACCAGCATCAGCGACATTGTGCTTTCAACCCAGCACGACCCCAGCATTAGCCAAGCTGATCTGCGTGAAGCGGTGATGGAGAACATCATCCTGCCGGTCATCCCGGAAGAGTGGCTGACCAAAGAGACCAAGTACCACATCAACCCCACCGGCAACTTTATTATTGGTGGCCCGGTGGGCGATTGCGGTCTGACCGGTCGCAAGATTATTGTCGACACCTACGGCGGCGCAGCCCGTCACGGCGGTGGTGCATTTTCCGGCAAAGACCCCTCCAAGGTTGACCGCTCCGCAGCCTATGCCGGACGCTATGTGGCCAAAAACATCGTCGCTGCGGGTCTGGCCGAACGTTGCGAAATTCAGGTCTCCTACGCCATTGGCGTTGCCGAACCCACCTCTATCAGCATCAACACCTTTGGCACCGGCAAGATTGAAGAGAGCCGCCTGATCGAGCTGGTGCGTGAGCACTTTGACCTGCGCCCCTATGGCCTGGTCAAGATGCTGGATCTGATCAAACCGATCTATCAGCAGACTGCCGCCTACGGCCACTTTGGCCGCGAAGAGCCGGACTTCTCATGGGAGCGCACCGACAAGGCTGATGCACTGCGTGATGCCGCAGGCATATAAAACCCGGAAGTGGGGCTTCCGGGTTTTAAAAAAACTGATAGTGCATTAAAAAAATTGAACTAAACTTTCACCTCGCACACCGAGGAGCGCTGCAACGGGGGAGGCCCCTGCCAGGCTTGGTGGTGCGATTCCATTTACAACGGCGCTCGGTTCCTTCAAGGAGTAAAGACCATGAACGCACCGACTGAAGATTTTAAAGTCGCCGATATGACCCTGGCCGAGTGGGGCCACAAAGAGCTGCGCATCGCCGAGACCGAGATGCCCGGCCTGATGAGCATCCGCAAAAAATATGCCGATGAGCAACCGCTAAAAGGCGCGCGCATCGCTGGCAGCCTGCACATGACCATCCAGACCGCAGTGCTGATCGAGAGCCTGATCGCCCTGGGCGCTGAAGTCCGCTGGGCATCGTGCAACATCTTCTCCACCCAGGATCACGCCGCAGCCGCCATTGCCGATCAGGGCATCCCGGTCTTCGCCCTCAAAGGTGAAAGCCTGGAAGATTACTGGGACTACACCCACCGCATCATGGAGTGGCACGACGGTGGCACCCCCAACATGATTCTGGATGACGGCGGTGATGCCACCTCGCTGGTCATCCTGGGTTCCAAGGCTGAGCAGGACATCTCAGTACTGGACAACCCCGGCAGCGAAGAGGAGACCATCCTCTACGCCTCGATCAAAAAACGTCTGCAAAGTGATGCCAGCTTCTACTCCCGCATCAAGGTCAACATCCAGGGCGTAACCGAAGAGACCACCACTGGCGTGCATCGCCTTTATCAAATGATGGAGGCGGGTGACCTGCCCTTCCCCGCCATCAACGTCAACGACTCGGTTACCAAATCCAAATTCGACAACCTCTATGGCTGTCGTGAATCGCTGGTAGATGGCATCAAGCGCGCCACCGATGTAATGATCGCAGGCAAGATTGCGGTGGTTCTGGGTTATGGCGATGTGGGCAAAGGTTGCGCCCAATCCCTGCGCGGCCTGGGCGCTACTGTCTGTGTTACCGAGGTCGACCCCATCTGCGCCCTGCAAGCCGCAATGGAGGGCTACCGCGTGGTCACCATGGATGAAGCCTGTAGCCAGGGCGACATCTTCGTCACCACCACCGGCAACTTCAACGTCATCACCCACGACCACATGGTGCAGATGAAGAATGAAGCCATCGTCTGCAACATCGGCCACTTCGACAACGAGATTGAAGTCGCACAGATGCGCCAGTATGACTGGGACAACGTGAAGCCCCAGGTTGACCACATCATCTTCCCTGACGGCAAACGCATCACCCTGCTGGCCGAAGGGCGACTGGTGAACCTGGGCTGTGGCACCGGCCACCCCAGCTTTGTGATGTCCAACTCCTTCACCAATCAGGTACTGGCTCAGATCGAACTCTTCTGCCGTCCTGAAAACTATAAGAATGAGGTCTATGTCCTGCCCAAGAAGCTGGATGAAGAGGTCGCCCGGCTGCATCTGGACAAGATTGGTGTCAAACTCACCACATTAACTCAGGAGCAGGCTGACTACATCGGCGTGCCGGTAGATGGCCCCTACAAGCCTGAACATTATCGCTACTGATAAATGTAAGGTGGGTTAGGCGCATTTTTTGCGCTGTGACCCACCAAACTGCCTCAACCTCGGTGGGTTACGCTTCGCTAACCCACCCTACATTCTAAAGACGGCTCATCATGAAATCTCAAAAAAAATACCAGCCCACCTACAGCTTTGAGGTCTTCCCCCCCAAGACAGAACAGGGTGCAGAGAAACTGCACAACGTATGTGACCAGCTGATGAAGGTAAACCCGCTCTACATCTCTGTCACCTACGGCGCGGGTGGTACCACGCGGGATCGCACCATTGGCACGGTTTTAGAGATTCACAAAAGCGGGATCAATGCGGCACCTCACCTCTCCTGCATTGGCTCTTCCAAAGAGGAGATATTGGGGTTGCTTGAACTCTATAAAGAGAGCGGTATCGACCGCATTGTGGCACTGCGCGGCGACCTGCCATCCGGCATGGGGGCGGGTGAGTCAGGCGATTTTCGATACGCCAATGAGCTGGTTGAGTTTATCCGCAGCACAACAGGCGATCACTTCTGCCTTGAAGTGGCTGCCTACCCGGAGTTTCACCCCCAGGCCACAGACTCGCAGGCGGATCTGAAAAACTTCAAACGCAAGATTGATGCAGGGGCAAACGGTGCCATCACCCAGTATTTTTTCAATGCCGATGCCTACCTGCACTTTGTCGATGATTGCGAAAAACTGGGGATTGATACCCCCATCATGCCGGGCATTATGCCGATCACCAACTTCACCCAGCTGGCGCGCTTTTCTGACGGCTGCGGCACCGAGATCCCACGCTGGCTGCGCAAGCGGCTGGAAGATTACGGTGATGACCTCGACAGCATCCGCAGTCTGGGGCTGGATGTGATCAGCGCCATGTGCCAGCGCCTATTGGATGAGGGCGCACCCGGCCTGCATTTCTACTCCATGAATCAGGCCGAACCGGTACTGGGCATCTGGAAAAATCTTGGGCTACCCGGTGCCGAACTGATCGGAAGCGGGGCGTAAACCACGCAATTTAGCCATGCCAAAACTACTGGCAACCCTGGTTATCCTCAGCCTGGTCAGCGCTGTCATCGGCCTTTCACTGCCTGACCTCCCGGCAGCAGCACTGCTGCACATGATTCTGGCGCTGGGCATTATGCCGTTGATTCTGGCTGCCATGGCCTACTTCATCCCGGTGCTTACCCGCACCAGCGCACCAGAGCCACGGGTTCTGCTCGCACCCATTGGCGCACTGATTGCGGGTCTGCTGGCCACGCTCAGCCTCTCATTGAACTATCAGCTCTACCCGGTCGCTGCTGCCATTGCCCTGCTGGCCGTTGGCGGACTGCTCTGGTGGTCTCAGCAGCGGGCAAAAGCCACGCTGGGTCGCCCACACCCCGGATTGCTCTGGTATCAGCTGGCACTGGGGTCGCTCATTATCGGCCTGCTGATTATTGTTTTGGCCGCACTCTGGCCAGCGCAGTGGCTACCGCTGAAGCGGTTGCATCTGCACATCAACACATTGGGATTTGTTGGGTTGGCCGCATTGGGAACCCTGCGCGTGCTACTCCCGACGGCAGGTGGTTTTCCCGACCCACAGGCTGGGGTCTGGCTGATGAGGGAGTGGCGCTGGCTGGTTGCCGGAACCCTGCTGATTGCAGCAGGCGCAGCCTGGTCAGCTGTGCTAGCGGATATCGGCCTGCTGCTCTGGCTGATCTCACTGGCCCGGCTCATTCACGGGTTGCTCAAGGCTCATCAGGGCAAACTCTGGCAGTGGCATGGCGCGGCGGTCTCTCTGATTATTGCTATGGCAGGATTAATGCTCTGCCTGATTGGCGGCGCACTGCATGGGCATGGGCTGCTGCCCGGCTCTCAGGCAAGCGAGGCCTTTGTGATCGCCTTTCTGCTGCCGTTGGTGACCGGGGCGGCCACCCATCTGCTGCCGCTGTGGTTATTGCAGAGTCAGCCAGAGAGGCAGCAACAGCTGCGCCAACGGCTTGGTTATCTCAGCGCTATTCGTGGTCTGGCTTTTCTGGTTGCGGGGCTGTTGACGCTGCTATCCCAGCCTTGGGCTTTTTGGCTCGCCATTGCTGCACTGTGCCAGTTTATAATCCAGCTGGCTCGCCCGCTGGGTGAGCGCAAGTAGCAGAGAGCCGCTCTACTTCTTCTGCTTTTTTATATGCTTTTTCAGCCGCTGGCGTTTGCGAATCTGGCGCTCGGTCAACTTGTTCTTGCGCCCTTCATAGGGGTTGCTGCCGGATTTAAACAGCAGGCGGACAGGGGTTCCTGAGAGTTTGAGCACCTTGCGAAAACGTTTGATCAGGTAACGGACATAGCTCTCCGGCACCGATGCTGTCTGGTTGCCATGGATGACGATGATGGGTGGGTTTTGCCCGCCCTGATGGGCGTAGCGCAGTTTGATGCGCCGACCATGAACCAGTGGCGGCTGATGCTCTTCAACCGCTCTTTCAAGGATGCGGGTCAGCTCTGGGGTTGGCAGCTTACGCATCGCATTGGCGTAGGCCTTCTCCACCGATTCAAAGAGATTGCCGATACCGGAACCGTGCAGCGCAGAGACAAAGCGCTGCTCGGCAAAGCCAAGAAAGGCCAGCTTGCGCTCCAGCTCATCCTTGATGCGATCCCGCTGCTCTGAGTCCAGGCCATCCCACTTGTTCACCACCACCACCAGCGCCCGGCCACTGTCCAGAATATGCCCGGCCAGGGTGCCATCCTGTTCGCTGATCTCCTGCTGCGCATCCAGCACCAGCAGCACCACATTTGACCGTTCAATCGCCTGCAGGGTTTTGATGATGCTGAATTTTTCAACCATGTCATCCACCCGGGAGCGACGCCGCACGCCCGCTGTGTCGATCAGGGTGTAGGGCTTGCCATCACGCTCAAAGGGGATGAAGACGCTGTCTCTGGTGGTGCCTGGACGATCAAAGGTGATCACCCGCTCCTCCCCCAGCATCCGGTTGACCATGGTCGATTTACCGACATTGGGACGCCCAACAAAGGCGATCTTGATCCCTTCACCCAGGCTATCTTCTGTCTCGTCCGGCTCGGGGAGGCTCTCCAGTACGCTATCGATAAGCGCGGCTACGCCCTGCCCGTGGGCCGCTGAGATCGAGCAGGGTTCACCCAGCCCCAGGGCGTGAAATTCCGCCACCGCAAGATCGCGCTCCAGCCCTTCGCTTTTGTTGACCACCGGGGTGATCGGCTTGCCGGTGCGCCGGAGCTGTTTGGCAACCAGTTGATCACCCGCGCTAAAGCCCTCCCGCGCATCCAGCAGAAAGAAGACATGGTCTGCCTCGTCAATGGCCTGCTGCACCTGCTCCAGCATCAGCGCATCAATGCCGTCGGCATCATCGGCAATGCCGCCGGTATCGACCACCAGATAGGCGCGGCTGCCAAGTTTGCCGATGCCGTACTGTCGGTCGCGCGTCAGCCCCGGCTGATCCGCAACCAGTGCATCCCGGCTGCGCGTGAGACGGTTAAAGAGGGTCGATTTTCCAACATTTGGCCGCCCAACGAGGGCGATAACAGGTAGCACGAAATGGAGTCCTCAGGCTGTTGATCCGCTATCGGGCCGGCCCGCGAAATGCGGCCAGTCTGCCCCCATCTCCATAGACATAGGCGATGCCATCCCTGACTATCGGCGGGGTGCTGATCGGGGCGTCACCCACGCGCGTACGCGCAACCAGGCTGCCATCCTCTATCGAGAGCCAGTGCAGGTAACCTTCGAAATCCCCAACCAGTACGAATTGATCCAGCACCGCCGGGGCTGAGAGGCTGCGCGCATGGAGTTTTTTCTGTCGCCACAGCGCGGCTCCATTGCGCGGGTCGATGGCCCAGACCTGATCTTCTGCATCAGAGATGTAGACCTGGTTCCTGTCCGCAGCAGCACCCGCATGGGATGACATCTCCCGACGCCAGTGCACCACGCCGGTCTCCAGCGAGACGGCTGCCAGATCCCCCTGGAAGGTGGCCACATAGATCACGCCATCGACCACGGCCAGCTCGCCATCGATATCCACCATGCGCTCCAGCTCGGTGCGGCCGGAGGGGACGCTGATGCTGCTCTCCCACTGCAGATCGCCGGTTTGCAGGTCAAAGGAGATCAGCTTGCCGCTGGCAAAGCCACAGATAACGCTGTTACCACTGATAAGTGGAGAGCTGCTGCCGCGCAGGGTAAGCACGGGTACGGAGCGGTTGAAACTCCAGACCTCTTTGCCATTTGTGGCATCCAGGCCGAAGAGGTTACCATCCATGGTGTGCACCACCACCCGCCCATCCGCAGCCTTGGGCACAGAGAGGATCTCACTGCTCAGAAGTGTGCGCCATTTTTCCTGGCCGCTGGCCGCATCCAGTGCGACCAGATCACCATCACGACTGCCAACCAGCACCAGATTGTCCCCTGCACCCGGGCCGCCAGAGAGTGCCAGCTCGGTTTCATGCTCCCAGATCTGCTTGCCGCTGGCCGCATCAATGGCCTCGACATTGCCTTCACTGTCGGCAACATAGACCTTCCCATCATACACATAGGGCACCAGCTCAAGGCGCTGCCCATCGGTGCCTTCACCGGCTGAGGTGCTCCAGAGCCTCTGCACACCGATATCGGTTGTTATCTCGACCAGTTTGGCCGGTGCATCCACATTGTCTTCATCGGCAAACCACTCGCCTGGACTCATTAGGGAGCCGCAGCCGGTCAGCAGCAGGGTCAGAATCAGAACGGTTATTCGATACAGCATCTACTTCAAACCTCAACTCTAGCGGGTAACGGCAGCGGTCAGATCATCCAGCTTCATCTGCACCAGCTCTACATTGCCTACGTTATTCTCCAGCGCGGCCTGATAGGCTCTACGCGCCGCCTCTTTGTCGCTGTTGGCCAGTGCAATATCACCCCGCAGCTGGGCAAACTCGCCGGCAAAGGCATCCCTTGGTGCCTCGTTCACCAGCTTGGCGGCTCCTGCGCTGTCGCCCTCACTCAGCTTGATTCGGGCCAGGCGAAGACGGGCAACCTGCTGGATAGCAGGTTCGCTGCTCTTCTCAAGAGTCCAGGCCAGCTGGTTTTGCGCTGCGCTGCTGTCACCCTGCTCCAGATGCTGGCGCGCGATATTGAGCGCGGCAAACTGTGCATAGCTGCTCGTGTCATGTTGTGAGATAAGCAGTTCGGCCTGCTTGGCCGCAGAGGCTGTGGCCCCGATACTGAGCGCCATGGTGAGCTGCTGGTACTGGATGGAGGCCTGTTCTGCAGAGGTTGCCTGATGCTGTGTCCAGGCCTGCCAGCCGATCAGGCCACCCAGACCCAGTACGACGCCGGCAATTGTGGATTTACCATTCTCTTTCCACCACACTTTCAGGGCTTCTACCTGCTCTTCATCAGACTGATAGGCACTCATATCTCACTCTCTTTACTTTTTTGAAAAAATTGAGCCAGTTGATCCAGCGCTATCTCCTGCTGTTCACTCTGCTCACGAAGGTTTTTTATACCCACCACACCTTTGGCCAGCTCATCTTCACCCAGTATCAGCGCATAACGTGCGCCGCTTCGGTCTGCCTTTTTGAACTGGCTCTTGAATCCACCTCCACCGCAGTGGGTCAGCAGACGCAGCCCTGGCAGCTGGTCACGCAGCTGCTCTGCCAGCAGCAACCCCTGGCGCTGTGGCTCTTCTCCCATCAGCACCAGATAGGCATCAATCTGCGCTTCCGGTTCAATGCCTGCCTCTTCCAGCAGTGCCACCAGCCGTTCGACCCCCATGGCGAAGCCAACCGCTGTGGTGGCGTGGCCGCCCAGCTGCTCTACCAGCCCGTCATAGCGGCCACCTGCGCAGACGGTGCCTTGCGCGCCCAGGCGGTCGGTCACCCACTCGAATACGGTGCGGGCATAATAATCCAACCCTCTCACCAGACGGGGGTTGATGACATAGGCGACACCGAGCGCATCAAGCCCGGCACAGATGGC
>JALSJZ010000118.1 GCA_026989135.1 Sedimenticola sp.
ATTTTGTAGAGACCGTTGACCGAAAACTGGATATCAAAGAGCTGTTACCCGCTTTGGTTAAAAGTGGCCAGCTATCGTATGAAGAGGCAGACAATGTCCAGCGACTGCATGAGAGTATCGGTGGTGACAAGGTTCCGATTCACCCGCTGGTCTGGCTGGCCGGGCGACACCTTAAATCGTCAGCGCCACCCCATGCGGAACTGACGATAGAGCGACTGACCGAGTGGCTGGCGGATCATGTCGGCCTGCCCTACCTGCGCATTGATCCCTTGAAGATCGATGTGGATTCTGTTGGCACTGTCGTATCCAAGGCCTATGCGGCGCGCTTTCGGATTCTCCCTGTGCATGTGGATGAGGATAAGGCGCTGTTTGCAACGGCTGAACCCTACATACGTGAATGGGAGCAGGAGCTGAGCCATGTGCTGGGCCGGGACATTGAGCGGATTGTTGCCAACCCGCTGGATATTGCCCGATATATCGAGGAGTTTTTTGGCCTTAGCCAGTCGATGCGCCGAGCCAAGAAGATCGACACCGGCTTTGGTACCTCGATTGATGCCGTCGAGGCACTGGTTGAGCTGGGTCGCTCTGGCAAACTGGATGCCAATGATCGGCATATCGTCAGCATTGTAGACTGGTTGTTGCAGTATGCGTTTGACCAGCGAGCCAGCGACATCCATCTGGAGCCACGCCGGGAGACGGCGAATATCCGCTTCCGCATAGATGGCGTTCTGCACACCGTCTACGAGATGCCGGCAACCATCATGATGGCGGTGGTCAGCCGCATCAAGGCACTGGGGCGGATGGATGTCGTCGATAAACGTCGTCCACAGGATGGCCGGGTCAAGACAAAAACCCCAAGCGGACAGGAAGTGGAACTGCGGCTCTCCACCATGCCCACCGCCTTCGGTGAAAAGATGGTGATGCGCATCTTTGATCCACAGGTTCTGGTGCGCAGCCTCTCAGAGCTGGGTTTCTCCAAATCGGATGCCAAACATTGGAAAGAGATGACGGGGCACACCCACGGCATCATCCTGGTGACCGGCCCCACCGGATCGGGCAAGACCACCACCCTCTACTCCACCCTCAAACAGC
Organism: Sedimenticola sp.; assembly: GCA_026989135.1. Classification (GTDB taxonomy): domain Bacteria; phylum Pseudomonadota; class Gammaproteobacteria; order Chromatiales; family Chromatiaceae; genus WFXD01. Next base: position 1,093 of record JALSJZ010000118.1, read on the forward strand.
TGGCACAACCGGAGATCAACCTCTGCACCATTGAAGACCCGATTGAGATGGTGGAGCCTGCATTCAACCAGATGCAGGTGCTACCCGCCATCGGTCTGGATTTTGCGGCGGGTGTGCGCACCCTGATGCGACAGGATCCGGACATCGTCATGGTGGGTGAGATCCGTGACCTGGAGACCGCCCAGATGGCCATTCAGGCGGCATTGACCGGGCATCTGGTGCTCTCGACACTGCACACCAACGATGCCTCATCCGCAGTGACGCGGCTGATGGATATTGGCGTTGCCCCCTATCTGATCCGATCCACGGTTATCGGCGTGGTGGCACAGCGTCTGTTACGCACCCTCTGCCCTCACTGCAAGGCAGAGACGGAGGATGCCAGTGATGCATGGGCGGCATTGACCCGCCCCTGGAAGCTGGCGCTGCCGCCCAAGGTCTATCGCCCCGTGGGCTGTGTGGAGTGTCGCAAAACAGGTTACATGGGGCGTATGGGCGTCTATGAGATACTGCGTATGACACACGAGGCACGTGCGCTGATTGATGTGGATTGCACCATTGAAAAGATTCGCAAGCAGGGGTTGAAACAGGGTATGGAGCCGTTGCGTATCAGCGGCGCGAGAAAGGTCTATGCCGGGCATACCTCTGTAGAGGAGGTGATGCGGGTTGCTCCACCAACGGATGAGTTTTAGTCATCTAAGAGTGTAACTATTCAGCACCCTTACAAAATCGCCTGTAAATGATCATTTTGTAACACCGAAATGGCGGATTTCAGGGGTGAGCTGAATAGTTACTTTAGAGTTACTGTAAAAACAGCCACCTGCAGCTGAACTTGAGGGAGAACAGGGAGGCCTTATGTCGTTGCGATCCATTAATCGGTTAATCCAGCTGGGCTATCATTTCGTCTACCGCTCAAAGGGGCGGTTTTACCTCTACCTGGCTTTTTTTTGCAGTGTTCTGGTGGTGCTGGATGCCACCAGCTTCCATCTTGTTGCAGGCATGCAGCATCGCACCTTCGATATCATGATGAAAAATCGGATTGTCTATCCCCAGGCAGACCCGGATATTGTCATTGTGGATATTGATGAAGGCAGTCTGGAGGCGATGGCCGGGGATTATGGCCGCTGGCCCTGGCCCCGACAGATCTTTGCTGAATTTGTAGAGAACCTGGAGGAGCAGCAGCCCAAGGCCATCATCTTCGATATCCTGTTCAGTGATCCCGATGTCTACAACAAAGAGTCAGATGACTACTTCAATGAGGTCGCTGAGGCCACAACCAATACCTTCTTCCCGATGCTCCGGCTCAACCCGCAGAATGATGAGCTGAGCCAGGTAACACCGGCGATGATCCCCGGCATGGGGCGCATCCCCGGGGAACCACAGCAGGATCGGGGGCTGGCGATTATCCTCCCCCATTTTCCGGCAGTGGTGGCCAGTGGGCGGATGGGTACCAACAACATCTATCCAGACAGTGATGGCATCGTGCGCCAGTATGCACTCTACCGGCCGCATTTTGGCTGGCGCATACCCTCCCTTCCTGCCCGGACGGCAGAGGTGCTTGGCTGGGACGTGCCGGATGAGCAGGATGTGCTGCTGAACTGGCGTGGCCGGTTGGGGGCCTTTAACACGGTTCGCTTTAGCACCGTTTATGAAGATTTCCTTAGCCGGGAGCGGCAGCGCCTACCGGATGAATTTGCGGGTAAAGTGGTGATCATCGGCTCCAGTGCCCCCAGCCTGTTTGATACAAAACCCACCCCGATGGAGCGTATCCATCCGGGTGTGGAGATACTGGCCACGGCAGTCGATAACCTTAAAAATGGTGATTGGATCACCCCGCTCTCCAGCCCCTGGATCTATGCTGCCGTGGCGCTAAGCCTTATCTGGCTGGTGGCGCTGGCCTTCCTGACCGGCATCAAACGCAGCCTGATTGATGGTGTCTTTGCCGGTTCCCAGGTGGGCCTGGTGGCGGTTTCATACGCCAGTCTGAATCTCTCTACCTATTTTATTGACCTGACAGCACCGATAACAGCGGGCTTTATCTACTTTACGCTGGCACGGGTCTACGCCTATGCCGAGGTGGCACTGGCTGAACGCCGTGTCTGGTTGACACTGGAGAGTGATGCCAAGGGGTGGCAAGAGACCCTGGTGGTGGTCTTGCTTGGCAAAGAGGGTGCGCTATCGGAAAGCAAGGTGATCACGGGGCTGAAGCGGCGGCTTAATGCCAGAAAAGAGGGCTTTACCATTGAGCCATTTCCCGACAAACCAGCGGGGGTTGGGCGCGCCTATGGTGACCTGCTGCTGATCTATTATGTCGATAGCGAAGTCAGGGAAAAAACATCGTCAAAACAGATGGCAACAGAGCCGCTGCTGGAGATGATCAAGGAGGAGGCAACCACAGTTTGTGGCAGTATGCCGCCACTGGGATACAGCCAGGGAGCCATGCCGTATGGTGATGAGCGCGGACGAATAGCGGTGTGGCGCAGGCTGGTTCATCAAGCCATTCATGCCTTGTACCGTGATGAAACTATATATAGGGAGTAGATGAAATGAGAGCAATTCGATGGTTAACATGCACGTTGCTGCTGGTGTTTGTAGTCCCACTATTTGCCGAGCCCGGCCATATCATCCGTCCCAGTGACTTGATGGATGAACCCTACCGGGATGCTGCCTCACTGGTTGAGCTGAAGGCGGGTGACTCGGTAGAGATCATCAAGCGCAAGGGTGGTTGGCTGAAGGTTGAAGCGGCAGGCCAGACGGGTTGGGTCAGGATGTCCAAAATCCGTAAAGGCAAAGCGGCGGCAAAACCGACATCAGGCAGTGAGGCAAAAGGGGTGTTGGATCTGGCCAGTGGCCGCTCTGGCACCGGCAATGTGGTTGCTGCTACCGGGGTGAGAGGGCTGAGTGAAGCAGAGCTGAAAGAGGCGAAATTCAGTGCCAGTGAGATGGATAAGCTGGAGTCCTTTACCGTTTCCGGACAACAGGCAGCCCGCTTTGCCCAGGCGCAAAAGCTGGCGGCAAAAGAGCTTGAATTTATCCCGGCGGCAGAGCGATAGGAGATAGACCATGAGATCCCGATTACTTTTAGCCCTGTTTTTGGTGATGGGAACCGCATCTGCCCAGGCCTTTGATTTTGGTGGACTGATTAAAGAGGTTACAAAGCAGCCAGAGAGTGCTTCAGCTGACAGCCAGCAACAGAGCAAACAGCCGAGCTTAATGGGGCTGCTGGGAGGAACCCCGGTAGAGGAAGAGATTGCCATTGGGCGTGAGATTGCCGGAAGGTTGCTGGGCGCATCACCACTGGTAAAGGATAAAAAACTTCAGCAATACATCAATAATGTTGGCACCTGGGTGGCCGGGCAGAGTGGCCGCAATGATCTCAAATGGCATTTTGGGGTGATTGAGTCGGATGACATCAACGCCTTTGCAGCACCGGGTGGTTATATTTTAGTCACCAAAGGGCTCTATAAAAGGCTGCGCAATGAGGCTGAGCTGGCGGGTGTTCTGGCGCACGAGATTGGCCATGTGATCAAACAGCATCATCTGAAGATACTGAAGCAGGGGCAGTTGATTGATATCGGCGGCAGCCTTCTGAAACAGAAGGTGGGAGGTGGTGGAAAAGGTCAGGCGATTGGCAAGATGATCGGCAGTGGTGCGGAAATTCTGGCGCGGGGCCTGGATAAAAATGCCGAATATGAGGCAGATCGTATCGGTGTGGTATTGGCTGCAAGGGCGGGCTATGACGCCTATGCCCTGCCTTCTGTGCTACAGGAGATAGGCCATCTGAGTGCAGATGACAACAGCGTCTCACTGCTGTTTAAAACGCACCCACACCCGGAAAAAAGGCTGCTGGAGCTGGGGGATGCAATGGATGCCCATGCCGACAGGTTTGAAGAGGGAAAAATAGTTGCAGAGAGATTTTACCGACTGCAAAAGGATAAAAAAGCGCAGTGATGCACGGCTACCCGGCTTTTTGCCGGGTGCTTTTTTTCAGATGCCATATTGCGATAATCATCCATGCAATATTGAGCATCAAAGCACCTATTGCGCCCATAAACAGGGTATTGATACCAACCAGAAATGCACCGGCCAGGTTATATATATGGTAGGCAGTCGAGGTGTTGGTGAACTTGCCTTTTGAAATCATGGCATATGCATACAACAGTGTTATAGCGCCCACTATCCCGGCTATTTGTGAGGCAGACTCGATTGTAATCATGATTCAGGCTGAAAGAGATTGCGGAGTGCAACGCCAATGCCGATGATCCCCGAGAAGATGGCAGAGTAGCCAATGGCCATCAGTGACAGATTGAAATTCCACTCCTCCAGAAGCAGCAGGCTGATGGTGCTGACCGGCATCATCTTGCCCACAGCAACCCCTGCGGCTACAAATCCTGTCCCAAATGCCAGATAGACAAATGAGGTGCCGGTAGAGGGTATGTCATAGCGCACGATAAAGACACCCGTTGATATAAGCGTTACAGCAATACCGAGCAGTTGATAAAGCAGGTCGTTCATTTTTTCACAATTCATCTCTGCTGAAGTTTGAGCAGTCTGCTCCAGGAATATCCCCGATTTGGTGTAGTATACTGCGCGATTAATGGTTTGTATCTGGGGTTTGCCTGTGGTGACGAGCCACCTGGTTTTTCAAATTGAGTCTCCCTGATGGAGGTTATATAAGCGTGTGCTGGATCAATAGGGGTGTTGTGCTGCTGCTGGGGCTTGTCATCACCACAGCAGGCTGGAGCCTTGAGTGGAACAATGGAAGTGGGGAAAAAGAGCGTGCGTTAACACTAAAACCCAACTACAACCGTGGGCTGGAGTACTATCGCATCTGTGCAAAATGCCACAACAAGCAAGGTTGGGGGCGGCGCGACGGCTCTTTTCCACAGATATCGGGCCAGCACTACAACGTCCTGATCAAGCAGCTTGTGGATATGCGTGAAAACAACCGTGAGAATCCATCCATGCAGCATTTTGTGATGCCTGAGATGCTGGGTGATGCCCAGGCTCTGGCTGATCTCTCCTACTATATCTCCAAACTGCCCATGACCCCGGCAAACGGAAAGGGAAGGGGCAAGAATCTGGAGCGTGGTCAGGATCTCTACATGGAGAAGTGCATTGGCTGTCACGGCGACAATGGTGAAGGCGATAATGAGAAGTTTTTCCCGCGTATTCAGGGGCAGCACTATCGCTATATGCTGCGCCAGTTTAAATGGATAAGAGCCGGGGAGCGGCTCAATGCGCATCCGGATATGCAGATTCGGATTGAGAACTTCACGCTGGAGGACTCCAAGGCCGTGGTTGACTATATTTCACGTCAGAAACCGCCAAAAGAGATTGTGGCACCCTCAAGAAAGTGGAGAAATCCTGATTTTGAATAGTACCTAAATCCTGCAAGCGCTCGCACTCACATAGCACAAGCTATTGATCCGTATAGCGATATGAAACTTTTCGGCCATCACAATAAGGATGACACTCAAAGTTGTCATTCACTCTACGAATCAATATCTTACACTCTGCAAGCACGATCACTTGCAGGATTTAGGTAGTAGGGTGTCTGTTTTGGCATATAAACACCTACAAAGCTTGGCTATACTTGCCAGCTCTTAAGGCGAGATGAAAATCAGGTCGTGACGGGGGTGTAACCAATGGACAGATTTGGATATTATGCGTACAAGCGCGCTCTAAGATTTGCTGCGACCCTCCCTCTAACCATCAAGAAGATAATGAATACCCAGATTGCTAACTGTTTGAAAATGAGCCTGAAAGCGCTCTCTTTGGCGCTGCTTCTACCTTTGAGCAGCGTTATGGCGGAAGACTCTGCCTGGCCCATGTTTCTGCTCAATCCACAGCACGATGCCCAGCCAGCCTCCAACCTGGCGCCACCACTGGATCTACTGTGGGAGCTGGATCTCGGGGATCTGCTCTACGCCTCTCCTGCCGTCGCTTCCGGCAAGGTCTTCATTGGCTCGCTCTCGGGTGTCTTCTATGCCGTAGACCAGGAGACAGGTGAGCCGGTATGGAGTTTTGAAACTGCCGACGAGATCTCATCCTCTGCTGCGGTTGACAATGGCAAGGTCTATTTTGGCAGCAAGGATGGCACCCTCTACTGCCTGGAAGCCGCCACAGGCAAGCTGATCTGGGAGTACAAAACCCAGGGCAAGATCGTCAGTTCCCCTGCACTGGTGGACGGCGTGGTCTACTTTGGCTCGAAGGATATGAGCATCTACGCCATCAGCGCAGAAGATGGCGGCTTCATCTGGTCGACCCCTCTGGCGGAAAAACCTTCCAGCTCGCGTGGCATCTATGCATCCCCTGCCGTGGGTCACGGGCTGGTCTATGTAACGCGTAAGGCCTTCAAGGTCTATGCACTGAATGCCAAAAATGGAGAGATTGTCTGGGAGTTCAAGACCCGCTCAGCCAACTATGCCTCACCTGTGCTCAGCGGCAACACCCTCTACATTGGCGGCTATGACCGCAACCTCTATGCACTGGATGCAAAGAGCGGCAAAGCCCACTGGCAGGCAACCGTAGATGAGTGGATCTATGCCTCGCCCATCCCATTTCAGGATAGCGTGCTGGTGAGTGCCAAAGATGGCGTGCTGAGCTCGTTTGACAGCGCCACGGGCAAGCTGCGCTGGTCGCAGGATCTGCGTGCCCCCATCAGCTCAACCCCGGCAGTGACCCAGGGCGGCATTGCCTTTGTGGCCAATGAGTACGGTGAACTGACCGCAATTGATGTGAAAAATGGCCAGCCAATCTGGCAGGAGACGCTGCCAGATGACGGGTTTCACTCCTCCCCGGCCATCGTGGGTGATCGACTCTATATCGGCACCATGAACGGCTATCTGATGGCGTGGCGGCAGAGGTAGAGATCATGAATAGCAACGTGCTGAGGTTTTTGCTGGGGTTGTTGCTCACCTTTGGGATGGCCACCCTGGCAGTGGCAGATGAGGATCTGACGATCAACCCTCATTGGTCCAAGACCAAAGATAAGTGCCTCTCATGCCACGAACATATTCCCGAGAGAGGCGAGCAGTTAAACCTGCGTTATGGTGGTGATATAAACAGACTCTGCAACCGCTGCCACTTCGAGATATCCAAAGACAAATACATCCATGCCAGCGGCATGATCGCCCCGCAGACGATGCTGGACAAGATGCCAGAGGAGTTCCTCTCCGGGCTGGATGAAGAGGGCCGCATCACCTGTGCTGTCTGTCATGACATGACCTATCAGTGCCTCAGCGAAGAGTTTGGACGTAAAAAAGATAACATCCTGTTTCACCGCGGGGCACCCTTCGAAAAACGTACCGATCTCTGTTACAACTGCCATGAGCCCTCGGCTTACAAAAAGATGAACCCGCATGATCAGATCAATGATGAGGGTGAGCTGAATACCGACATCTGCACCTACTGCCACGCCATCTTGCCGGATCGTCGAAATGCCAAAAGCATCGCAGATGTTAAGTTTAAATTCGATAATTTCGACATGCTCTGCCTGCGCTGCCATACAGATGATGCCTATGCTGTTGGCTGTGTGATTGGTTACGAGAAGGATGGCAGCCCCAGGTACCATGCGGGACGCCCCGATGAGGGGATGTCAGGCCGGATCGAGGCAAACCAGGAGGGAGCCATCCTGCCGCTGGATCTGGTAACGGGCAAGATCTTCTGCGGCACCTGTCATAACCCGCATGAGCTTGGGGTGCAGCGACGCAGCGAAGCGGATGCGGGTGCTGACTCTCACAAGCTTTTGAGAATCAGTCAGAAAAACTCCGGGATCTGCCTTGGCTGCCATGATGCCAAGGAGATCAAACAGTTCCAACTGCCGTAAGTCAGCCTTTTATGATGCAACTTTTTACTGCCCCTTCCTGGCTCTGCCTTCAACGGGGCGCATGGTTGACCCTGTTGGCAGCTCTGTGGCTCCCTGCCCAGCAGGTCAATGCTGCGTCTGCTGGTAATCTGCTCCCGGTCGAACAGGTTCGGGTCATTGAAGGTGGCGACAAACTCGGCCTGCGCCATCCGAGCAATGTCTGGATGGCCTCCGGCCATCGTATCCTGGTATTGGACGGAGTCTCAAACCGGGTTGTCATCTACAGTTATGAGGGAGAGTTCCAGCGCAGCTTTGGCCAGGGCGGCAGCGCAAAGACAGAACTCAACCGCCCGCTGGGCATGACCCTCGATGCCAGCGATAATGTGTATATCGCCGACTCCGGCAATGCCCGAATCCAGATCTACCGCCCGGATGGCCAACACCTCGATCAGATCAAACTGCCTCAAAGTGAGAAGCAGAAGCGACCTGACCCCACCGATGTTGCCATCGACAACCAGCGCCAGCTGCTCTACGTGGTGGATAATGAAAACCATCAGGTGCTCGTCTATAGCCTGAAAGAGAGAAAATTCATCCACACAGTGGGCGGGATGAGCCATAAGGAGGATGGCTTCCGCTGGCCCTTCTCCCTCTACATCGACGCCACTGGCAAGCTCTATGTCGTCGATGTCATCAACGCCAGAGTACGCACCATTCTGCCGGAAGAGGGCTTTGAGTTTGGCCACGATGTCGGTCGCTGGGGTGTCGAGAAGGGGGAGCTGTTCCGTCCCAAAGGGGTGGCCGTTAACGCCAGGGGGCAGATCTTTATCAGCGACTCCTACCTCGGCGTCATCCAGATGTTCGACCAAAAAGGGCGCTTTCAGGCCGTGCTCAGTGATGGCCAGGGCAAGGTAAAACAGTTCACCACCCCGACCCGGCTCTATTTCGATGACAACGGCCTTCTCTACGTGGTGGAGATGTTCGCCAACCGCATCGGCGTCTATCGCATCAAACCATGAAGCCGCTGAGACTGATCGGGCTTTTCCTGCTGCTCCCCCTGCTGCTGGCTTCTACAGCAGCCGTTGCGGCTCCTTCAAAACAGCAGCCTAATGCCTCGAAAGAGTGCGCCATGTGCCATCTGCGCTGGGTTGATGATTTTGATGGCAGCCATGCCGCAGACTACCTGCTCGATTTTACGGAAGAGAAGGTCGTAGCCGAGGAGATGATGTGCTACAGCTGTCATGATGGTTCAATCATGGACTCCCGCTTGCGGGTGTGGGAGACCAACCTCCACAAGGAGGGAACGGATCCCTCCAGCAAGATCACCATTCCAGAGACCTTTCCGCTCAATTCAAAAGGGCAGTTGACCTGCGCAACCTGCCACTCGGCACACGGTGTTGATTCAACGACCGATATGGGGTCGACCATCTTTCTGCGAGTGCCCAATGTCAACTCATCCATGTGCCGTCAATGTCACAGTGACAAGGATGACGGAGTGGCAGCGGGCAAGCATCCGGTTGATGTTGTGTTTGATGAATTTCCGCAAAAGATCCTCGACTTTGGCGGCAAGACCGGCAGAGACAAGAGTGGCAAAAAGCGCACGGTGATCTGTGAAAGTTGCCACAATCCGCATGGCAGTACCAACGATCACTTTCTGGTGATTCCGAACAGTCAGCAGGGGGTGACCCACTCCGCCCTGTGTGAAACCTGCCACGGTGTCTCGCCCGACATTCAAAGTACGGATGAGCTGCGGCGCTTTTCGCACCCGGTGGATGTGGACATCATTGAAGAGGCCAAACTGCCGGAGAGGTGGGATAACGGCGAAAAGCCACAGCTGGGCGAAGGCCGGGTCATCAACTGCCGCACCTGTCACTCACCGCACAATGGCACCCGGGACAACCACCTGCTGGTGTCGAGCAACCAGCAGAGCAAGCTCTGCCTGACCTGTCACACCTCGAAGAAAAAACTGCTGAAGAGCAAGCATGACCTGTCGGCCAACTTCCCCGATGAGAAGAACTCGGCAGGGCGGAGCGCGGCAGAGGCCGGCCCCTGCTTCTCCTGCCACTTTATGCATAAAGGGCAGGGGCCAAAGATGTGGGCGCGGGATATCGACGGGGAGACCATTGAAGACCTCTGCAAAAGCTGCCATGACAAAGATAAGGTGGCAGGGCATGCCCTGACCGGTGCGCGCAGCCATCCGGTAGAGGTCTCCCCCTCCCGTAATATCGATGTGGGCAAGCTCCCGCTCTACAGTAAGCAGAGCGAAAAAAGCGCCGATGGGAATGTAACCTGTGCCTCTTGCCATGACCCTCATGTCTGGTCTGTACTGTCGGATGACAGAGGGAGTAAAGAGATCGCAGGTGATGGCACCAACAGCTTTCTGCGCCGGACTGCCGCATCCAACGGTGACCTCTGCCAAAGCTGTCATCAGGACAAAAAGCGCATCGTAAAAACCAAGCATGATCTGAACATCAGCGCGCCGAAGGAAAAAAATGCCCGGCAGCAGACAGCAGGAGAGTCCGGCGTCTGCGGCGCATGCCATGCGCCGCACAATGCCAAGGCGGATAAACTCTGGAACAGGCCGCTGGGTGCGGGTGAGGAGTATATCGAGCGCCTCTGCACCTCATGCCACGCCAAAACGGGCATGGCCGCAGACAAGACAACCGGCAAGGAGAGCCACCCCATTGGGGTCAAACCAAAAGAGAGTGGCAACCTGCCGCTGTTTACAGCAGCTGGAAAAAAGAGTGCCCGGGGCAATCTCTCTTGCGGCACCTGCCATGATCTTCATCGCTGGGCTCCAGAGAGCGATGATCGTGGTGGCCGCAAGGTAGAGGGCGATGGCCGCAACAGTTTTCTGAGAAAAGCCGCCTCGCCAGAGAGCGACCTCTGCCGTGTCTGCCATACCGAGAAATCGACCCTGCTGGGCAGCAAGCATGATATGCATGTGACCTCCCCCAAAGCCCGCAACAATCAGGCTCAAACCGTTGAACAGAGCGGCGTCTGCGGCATCTGTCATGTGCCGCATAATGCCGAGGGTAAACGGCTCTGGGCCATGCGGCCACGCGAATCGCAAGACCCCTATGAAGCGCTCTGCCTCTCATGCCATGCAAAGGGTGGAATGGCCGAAAAGAAGACAACTGGCCCCATTTCCCATCCATTGGGCAAACAGCCCAAGATGCAGCCAGAGTTCAAAGGCAAGCTGCCGCTGTTCGACAAAGAGGGCAGACGGGATGACAAGGCCGGCATGGTCTCTTGCCCCACCTGTCATAATGCGCACCAGTGGGATCCGCAGGCTACCGAAGGGCGGGCATCTCGTGGCAAAGGGCTGGAAGGTGATCGCAACAATAGCTTCCTGCGGGTTCCCTATGATGAAAATGCCACCCTCTGTTCCGCCTGTCACACAGATAACGCACTGGTTGTTGATACCGATCATGATCTGCGCATTACCGCCCCAGATGCGGTTAACCTGAGCCATGAAACGGTGGCGGATGCGGGCGTCTGTAGCGCCTGCCATCGGGTACACAATGCCTGGGGCAACCGCCTGTGGGCGCGAGGGGTTGGCGCAGGCAGCAATCGAAACCAGGCGTTATGCACAGGCTGCCATGCCCGCCGCAAGGAGGCGAGCAGAAAGGTGATCGGTGAGCCATCCCACCCCATGAAACGGGTTGCCGATGCACGGCCTACACTGCGCAAAGAGGCGCGCAAATTCTATAGAAAAAAACGCAAGGATAAAGCAAAGCCAGAGGAGAAGACGGTGAAGCTGCCGCTCTTCACGAAAGAGGGTGAGCAGTCAATAAACGGTGATGTGGTCTGCTCAACCTGTCATAACGTGCATCGCTGGAACCCGGAAAAGCCGGAGAGAGGGCCAGGCAAAAAAACAGAAGGCGATGCCGGTAATAGCTTTCTGCGCAAATCAAATCTGGATGGCCCCAAGCTCTGCATCACCTGTCATGCCACCAAAGGCTATGTCGTGGGTACGGATCATGACCTCTCCATAACCAACCCCGATGCCAAAAACGGCCTGAACAAAACCGTAGCAGAGAGCGGAATCTGTAGCCCGTGCCATGTTCCGCATGGTGCTATCGGTGAAGGTTATCTGCTATGGGCAAGGGAAGAGGGGGAGGGGAGCAACCTACATCAGGAGCGGATCTGCCTGAGCTGCCATCAAAAAGGCGGAGCAGGGGAGAAGAAGATTGTAGAGGACTTTTCTCATCCACAATCGGTGATCGTCCCCGAGCTGCACCGTCCTGGCAGCAGCAAATATGCGCCGGTCT
>JALSJZ010000119.1 GCA_026989135.1 Sedimenticola sp.
TTCATCACTCTCAGTGAGGTCGATACGCCAAAGCTGCAGCTGTTTGGCAGCGGGTGGAGATAATTCGGTTGGAACAGCCCAGTTTTTGATATGGTGCATGCTGGCTCCTAAATCACGGTGAACCTGTTGAGCGTTAAAATTATTCGAAGTGCCTTTGATGAGAGTGAGTCTACCCTACCCGAAGATATGCACCCAGTGTTAAAGCGGGTGTTCGCTGCGCGTGGCATAACCTCTGAATCTGAACTGGCGCTCGGCCTGGATCGACTGCTGCCGGTCAACATGCTCTCGGGTGCAGATGCGGCCGCTGTACTGTTGCATCAAGTGATCGCAGCGGGCGGCAGTATCCTGATAGTCGGTGACTTCGACACGGATGGCGCCACCAGCTGCGCGCTGGCTGTGCGGGCACTGAAAATGATGGGGGCAAAGCGGGTTGGCTATCTGGTGCCCAACCGGTTTGGTTTTGGTTATGGCCTCTCACCGGCCATTGTTGCAGAGGCGCTGAAGCAGAATCCCGATCTGCTGGTTACAGTGGATAACGGCATATCGAGTATAGAGGGGGTGGCCGCCGCTGTTGCCGCAGGCGTGCCGGTATTGGTTACCGACCACCATCTGCCGGGTGATGAGCTGCCTGCAGCGGCTGTAGTGGTCAACCCGCAGCTGCCGGATGACCGCTTTCCCAGCAAGAATCTTGCAGGTGTCGGGGTGATCTTTTATGTCATGCTGGCGCTTCGTGCCCACCTGAGATCACTGGATTGGTTCAGCCAAAACAGCTTGCCGGAACCCAATCTGGCTGAGCTGCTGGATCTGGTGGCACTGGGCACAGTGGCCGATGTGGTGCCGCTGGATCACAACAACCGCATTATGGTTCACCAGGGGCTGCAGCGCATCCGAGCTGGGCGGGGCTGTGTCGGCATCACTGCCCTCATTGAAGTGGCGAAGCGCTCACGAAGCCAGCTGGCAGCAACCGATCTGGGATTTGCGGTTGCGCCCCGGCTAAATGCCGCAGGGCGTCTGGATGATATGTCGTTGGGTATCGAGTGTCTGCTTACCGATAACCCTCAGGCCGCCCGTACAATGGCAAGGCAGCTGGATGAGCTGAACCACAGCCGACGCCATATCGAGGGCGAAATGGTGGATCAGGCCATGGCCGGCCTGTCCGATATTCTTGAACAGGAGGAGAGTGAGCTGCCCATCGGGCTTTGCATCTACCGCCCGGAGTGGCATCAGGGGGTGGTGGGTATCCTGGCATCCCGCATTCGAGAGCATTTTCACCGCCCCGTCATCGGATTTGCCCCTGCACAGGATGGTCTTATAAAGGGTTCGGCACGCTCTGTCCCCGGGCTGCATCTGCGGGATCTGCTGGCGGAGATAGATCTGAAATATCCGGGGATGATCGTGCGCTTTGGTGGCCATGCCATGGCGGCAGGGTTGACACTGCATGAGGATCAGTTCGAGCGCTTCAGTCAGGCCTTTGATCGGGAGACACAGCGGCATCTGGGGGCGGCGGATCTGTTTGGGATTATCCACTCGGATGGGGTGCTGAAGCCGGAGGAGTTCACGCTGGAACTGGCGGAGCTGCTGCGCAGGGCCAGCCCCTGGGGGCAGGGGTTTTTAGAGCCAAGATTCGATGGTGAGTTCAGTATTCAGAAACGGCAGATCGTGGGCAAACGGCATCTGAAACTGGAGCTGCTGCCTGAGGGTGCAGCTGACTCAATCATTGCGATTGCCTTTAACCAGACAGAGATGTTCCCTGATTGTGACAAAATTTATCTGACCTATCGGCTGGATATCAACCGGTTTCGGGGGGCGTCTACGGTTCAACTGGTGGTCGAAAATATTCAAGTAGCAGATGATTAATCTCTGGAATATTTTGAATAAACTGAAGACAGAGTGATGGGCAAAGAAATTACTAAGAATTGAATTCTTCAACTATACTTGTTGGCGAAATGCGCCAGACTCCGAAACAGCAGGGCGCAGTGACTTGGTAAAAACGAGAAACCTTTACGGATGATAAAAACCAAACCGCGCCCCATTCATCTTGATCTTCGGCGTATTCGCATGCCGATCAATGCGATCACCTCCATTGCTCACCGAATCAGCGGTGTTCTTCTCTTTCTGCTCATGCCGGTCGGCATCTTTCTGCTGGATCTCTCCTTGATGAATCCAGAGGGTTTTGCCACAGCTACTGCTGTATTCGACTCGTTTTGTGGCAAAGCGGTCTTGCTGCTGCTGATGTGGGCATTCGTTCACCATCTGCTGGCGGGGCTGCGCTGCATCGGCATTGATGTTGATCTGGGCATAGATAAACCGGTTTTTCTTAAAACCGCACGCATTGTGCTGCTGGTGGCATTTCCCATCGCCTTTCTGATCTGGGTGGCGCTATGAGTGGCCGACGCGTATCGGGGATGCAGGCCTGGGTGTTGCAACGTATCACTGCGCTCTATCTGGCGCTGTATATCAGCTACATGATTGGCCTCTTTATCTTTGCGCCGCCCAGCTCCTATGATGCCTGGCGGCTCTGGGTGGCGCAGCCCCATGTCAGCATGGCCATGCTGCTCTTTTTTGGGTCGCTTCTTTTTCATGCCTGGGTTGGCATGCGTAATATCCTGATTGATTACATCAAGCCTTTTGCACTGCGTCTGACACTGTTGGTATTGACAGGTCTGGCACTGCTGGCTTGTGGAGCCTGGAGCCTGGAGGTTGTGATATCAGCGCGTATCGTTTGATGTCGATAACAATATGAATATACCTGTCAGACGATTTGATACCCTGATCCTAGGTGCCGGTGGCGGCGGGCTGCGTGCAGCGCTACAGCTGGCGCGGGCCGATGCCCATGTGGCCGTGGTATCCAAGGTTTTCCCGACACGTTCGCACACGGTTGCAGCCCAGGGTGGCGTCAATGCCGCACTGGCCAATGTCACGCCCGATAACTGGCACTGGCATATGTACGATACGGTCAAGGGGAGCGACTACCTGGGGGATCAGGATGCTATCGAGTATATGTGCCGGGCGGCGGCGCATCTGGTCTATGAGCTGGAACATGCCGGCGTCCCCTTCTCGCGCCTGGAGAGCGGCCGGATCTACCAGCGCCCCTTTGGCGGTCAGAGCCGCGAGTTTGGCGGAGCACAGGCCACCCGCACCTGTGCTGCGGCGGATCGCACGGGGCATGCCATCCTGCATACGCTCTATCAGCAGAACATCCGCGCCCGCACCCACTTTTTCGATGAGTACTTTGCAATCGATCTGATCCATGATGATGAGGGTGCGGTGCTGGGCGTGCTGACGATGGATATCGCCACGGGCGAGCCGCTGGTCATCGAGGCCAAAACCACCCTGATTGCGACCGGCGGCTGTGGCCAGCTCTACCGCACTACAACCAATGCCCATATCAACACGGGCGACGGGATGGCGATGGCGTTGCGTGCAGGCATCCCGTTGCAGGATATGGAGTTCTTCCAGTTCCACCCGACCGGTATTGCAGGAAAAGGGATGCTGATCACCGAAGGCGCACGCGGTGAGGGCGGCTATCTGGTCAACAAGGATGGCGAGCGATTTATGGAACGCTATGCCCCCAACGTCAAGGATCTGGCCAGCCGTGATGTGGTCAGCCGGGCGATCTCCATCGAGGTGAGGGAGGGGCGTGGCTGTGGGCCGAATGCCGATCATGTGATGCTGAAACTGGATCACCTGGGTTCGGATATCGTCGCCAAACGGCTGCCGGGCATCCGGGATACCTGCAAAACCTTTATGCATCTTGATCCTGTGGATACGCCCATCCCGGTCTTTCCAACCGCCCACTACGCGATGGGGGGGATACCCACGGATCGTTTTGGGCGCGTTGTGATGCCCAGCGGTGACTCTCCGGAGGAGGTGATTCCCGGCCTGTACGCGGCGGGCGAATGCGCCTGTGTCTCGGTGCATGGCGCCAACCGGCTGGGTGGCAACTCACTGCTGGATATTCTGGTCTTTGGCCGTGCGGCAGCCAATGACATCCTGGGCTTTCTGAAAAACAACCGCTACCACCGCCCACCGAATCAGGCCTGTATTGATAAGGCCTATGAGCGCTTTGCGCGCTGGGAGAAGCGGGGGGATGGCGAGAGCGTGCAGGCCGTTCGAGCTGATCTCAAAAAGGCGATGGAGGATCACTGCGGTGTATTTCGTACAGAAAAGATCATGCAGGAAGGGATTGATGTGATCAAAGCCATCCGGGCACGCATCCCGGATGTTCGGCTACAGGATCAATCAAAGGTTTTCAATACCGCCAGGGTAGAGGCGCTGGAGCTGGAGAATCTTGCGGATATTGCCATCGCAACCATGCGCTCAGCCGAAGCCCGTCAAGAGAGCCGGGGCGCTCATTCACGGATAGATTACCCTGACCGTGATGATGCGCACTGGATGAAACACAGCCTCTACACGCTTCAGGATGACTCACTCGACTATAAGCCCGTGAGAACCAAACCGATGTCGGTTGAGACCTTTCCGCCCAAGAAGAGAGTCTATTGAGTGCACCCCTGTTCAGCCACTGAGACCCAGAAACGACAATGCGCTTTAAAATATACCGTTACAATCCAGACGTTGATGAAGAGCCCTATATGCAGGAGTTCGTGCTGGAGCATGTCAAGCCCGGCATGATGCTGCGTGAGGCGTTGATGGAGCTGAAAAACCAGGATGAGACGCTCTCGTTTCGTCACTCCTGTGGTGAAGGGGTCTGTGGCTCTGATGGTGTGAACATCAACGGGCTGAATGGCCTGGCCTGTATCACCCCGGTTGCGGAGCTGACAGAGCCGGTCGAGATCCGCCCTTTTCCGGGTGTGCCAGTCATTCGTGATCTGGTCGTGGATATGAGCGGGTTTTATAAACAGTACCGTTCAGTGAAGCCTTTTCTGATCCGCTACGATCCCGAACCCGAGGCTGAAAATCTGCAATCACCCGAGGAGAGGGACAAGCTGGATGGCCTGTATGAATGCATACTCTGCGGCTGCTGCTCAACCGCCTGCCCCTCTTTCTGGTGGAATCCGGATAAATTTCCTGGCCCCTCGGCGCTGCTGCAATCCTGGCGGTTTCTTGCCGACAGCCGTGACCAGGCGATGGAGGAGCGGCTGGATGCGCTGGATGGCCCCTATAAACTGTTCCGCTGCCATACCATTATGAATTGCGCCTACGTCTGCCCAAAGGGATTGAATCCCACCAAGGCCATTGGGCATATCAAGGCACTGATGTTGAAGCATTCGGTCTGAATGAGCGGTATTGCCCGCCAGCCAGGGTTGGAGCGCCTGCGTTGGCAGTGTCGGCGAGGCCTGCTGGAACTTGATCTGCTGTTTGAGGCCTTTTTGGACAAGAGCTACAGCAGCCTCTCTGATGCAGACAAAGAGGCCTTCAATCAATTATTAGAGCAGCAGGATCAGACCCTGCAAGAGTGGCTGTTAGGGAAAACAACCCCAGAGGATGAGGCGATGGTGCGTATGGTCAGACTTATCCGGGATGCAGTCTAAAAGGGGTGATCTGGCTTGGTTACGAAGAGCATTCCCGAACTGCGCCTCAGGCCCCAAAAATCAGCCACGTTGCTCACCTTTACCCTTGCTGTTCATGCCGGTGCGATGGGTATGGTGCTCTTTCTCCCCCTTGAGTTTTGGCTGCAGTTTCTTGTGCTGCTGGCGGTTGCAGTGAGTCTGCTTCAGGCCACCCGTACCCATCTGTTGCGCTCAAGTGACTCGGCCATAAAATCAGCCCAGTGGGATAGCGCCGGAGAGTGGACGCTTTTTCTCGCCAATGGTGATGAGCCTGCTGCACAGCTGAAGGCTTCCAGCTATCTGCAGCCCTGGCTGGTGGTGCTGAACTTTTCAACCAGTCGTTTCAGGCGACACACCCTGATACTGCTGCCAGATGCCATTGATCCGGAACGGCTGCGTCGACTACGGGTTCGGTTGCGGCTGCTTGGCAACAAGGATATCGCGTAACCCATCCTCCAGCGTGGGGTAGCGAAGCACCACCCCCAGCTCACGCAGCATTTTTTTATTCTCTATCCGGCGTGATTCCTGCAGGTATGAGAGCATGCCAGGGCTAAGCTGCTGGCGTGCCTGCTGCCAGCTGATCTCTTTTGGCCTTGGCATATTGAAGGCCTCGGCGACCTTTAAAAAATATTCGCTCATGGTGCAGCTGTCACTGTCTGCTACATTATAGATCTCACCGCCCCGGCCATGCCTGGCGGCGGCAAGGCAGATCTGCGCCAGATCATCGGCATGGATGCGGTTGCTGTAGGGCGCATCAGCTGAATGCAAGATGGGCTTGCCTTGCAGCAGCGAGGCCATGGGGAGCCTGTCCGGATGGTAGATGCCGGGCACACGCAGTCTGATGACGGGAACCGCCTGCTGTGCTCCCCATTCAGATAGCTGCAACTCAGCGCTTAGACGCCGCTTTGCCCTGTCGGCGACGGGGTTGGGTGGGCGCTGCTCATCAACCCACTCACCATGGCAATGGCCATAGACTCCGGTGGTGCTGATATAGACGATGAGAGCAGGTTTTGCACGGCCTATGCTGCGCAGCCAGTTAGCGACTCGGCTATCATGCGTATTTACTGAAGGTGGCGGGGCAAAATAGTATACCCTGGTGCCATCAAGTGGCTGTTGCACCAGTGTGTCGGGTTGATCCAGATCTGCCAGAAAGGGCTCGACGCCAAAACCCCTGGCTGCTTCGATTTTATCTTTGTCCCGGATGAGTGCGGTTACACAGTGCCCCAGTGCCAGCTCAAGTTTTGCAATACGATGACCGATATCCCCAAAACCAATAATCAGTGTCCGCATGATTTTTTCTGCTGCTCTGTTGTCTGAAAAACAGAGTACCCCGTTTCCGCTAAAAAGAGAATTGAGATAGAGAACGACCCAAGATGTTAAAGGTATCCAGTCAAGTCACTATTCCGGCCAGTGAGATTGAGATCACAGCCATACGGGCGCAAGGGGCTGGGGGGCAGAATGTGAATAAGGTCTCCACCGCCGTGCATCTGCGGTTTGACATTCATGCCTCATCGCTGCCTGATTTCTATAAAGAGCGGCTTTTGCAGTGGCGTGACCAGCGGATCACCAAAGAGGGGGTTATTGTCATCAAGGCCCAGGAGTACAGGAGCCAGGAGAAGAACCGGGAAGATGCGCTGGCGCGGCTCCTGTCACTGATCAAAAGTGCCACAGCCGTGCAAAAAAAACGCAGACCCACCAAGCCCTCTCGTGCGGCCAAAAAAAAACGCATGGATCTCAAGACCAAAAAAGGGCGGTTGAAGAGTCTGCGGGGTAAGGTGGATGACTACAGCTAAATACTTAGCGCGACGCTTTTGATCTGGGCATAGACGGTGGCACCGGTTTGCAGTCCTAGTCGGGACTGGGATTTATGGGTGATCCGCGCCAACAGTGGTGTGCCCCCGGCATCCAGGCGCACCATGATGCGTCCTGCCCCTTGATCCAGTATATCTGTGACCACCGCCGGCACCACATTGAGGATGCTGCTCTCGCCGGGTGGCTGCAGGGCCAGGCTGACATCACGGGCGTGGATGCGGATATTCAGTGACTCGCCTGTGGCGCGCTCGATGCGGCTGACCAGGATCTCCCCGCCACAAAACTGGAGGTGGGTCAGATGGTACTCCTCATCGTGGCGGGTGATCCGGGTCTGGATGATGGCGCCGGCATTTTCATCCCTGGCGATGGGCAGGTCGATGCTGGCAAACATCTCGGCCAGCGGCCCCTGTTTCAGGATGCGACCCTGCTCGATCAGCGCCAGGTGGTCTGCAATGCGCGCCAGCTCTTCCAGATCGTGCGTCACATAGAGTATCGGGATATCAGCCTCGGCGTGCAGCCGCTCCAGATAGGGCATGATCTCCGCCTTGCGTGGCCGATCCAGTGCCGCCATGGGTTCATCCATCAGCAGTAGCCGGGGGCTGTTGAGCAGTGCGCGCCCCAGTGCAACCCGCTGTTTTTCACCCCCGGAGAGCTGGTTTGGATAGCGTTGCAGCAGCTCACCAATGCCGAGGATGTCGCAGATATGGTTTAGATTGCCCTTGCGTTGCGTGCCGGGGGTGCGGCGCCAGCCATACTCCAGGTTGGCCTTGACCCGCAGGTGGGGAAATAGCGCAGCCTCTTGAAAGACATAACCCAGGGCGCGCTGGTGAGGCGGGACAAACAGCCCTTTAGCGCTATCCTGCCAGCATTCACCGTTGACCGTCAGCTGCCCTTTTTCAGCCTGATCAAGCCCGGCAATGCAGCGCAACAGGCTGGTCTTGCCAGAGCCTGATGCGCCAAACAGTGCCGTAACCCCGATGCCGGGCAGCACGGCCTCGGCATTCAGCTGAAAGCCATCCTGCTTCCGCTCAAAACAAAACGCAATGCCGCTCATGTGTGAGGCCAGCGGTTGTTCTGGCGATAGACCAGAAACAGAATGATGAATGAGAAGAGCAGCAGGCCACCCGAGAGCCAGTGTGCCTGGGTATACTCCAGCGCTTCGACATGGTCGTAGATGGCGATGGAGAGCACCTGGGTCTCGCCGGGGATATTGCCACCAATCATGAGCACGACGCCGAACTCCCCCACCGTGTGGGCAAACCCCAGGGTAGCCGCAGTGATAAAACCGGGGCGGGAGAGTGGCACCACAATGGAGAAGAAGCGATCCAGTGGCGAGGCTCGCAGGGTGCTGGCGGCCTGCAGATTCAACGGGTTGATGCTGCGGAAGGCATTCTGTAACGGCTGTACCACAAAGGGCAGAGAGTAGAGCGCTGACCCGATCACCAGCCCGGTGAAACTGAAGGCCAGCCCATGTGTGGTCATGCCACCGATGATACCGCCCGGTGCCAGTGCAATCAGCAGATAAAAGCCCAACACCGTGGGGGGCAACACCAAAGGCAGCGCCACCACGGTCTCTACCACTGTTTTAAAGCGTGATTGGGTTTGTGACAGCCACCAGGCCAGTGGTGTGCCCAATAGCAGGAGGATGAGGGTGGTGATGAACGCCAGCCGCAAGGTGACCCACAGGGCGCTGATGTCGGCGGGTTCCATTAACGGCTATCCAGGCCATAGCCCAGTGTGTGGATGAGTGCCCTGGCGCTGCCAGACTGTAAAAAGGTGTGAAAGGCTTTGGCGGCGGGGTTCTCTGCCCCGCGCTTCAGCAGCACGGCATCCTGGCGAACAGGGTCATACAGTGCCTGTGGCACGACCCAGTGGTAGCCGGTGGATTTTGCCTCTTCAGAGAGCTGCGAGTAGGCGACAAGCCCCATCTCTGCTGCCCGGCTGGCGATAAATTGAAATGTTTGGGCGATATTTTCACCCCGCACCAATCGCCCCTGCAGTGGTTTCCACAGCCCCATGGCCTTCAGCGTCTGGCGGGCGGCCGCCCCATAGGGCGCAGTTTTGGGGTTGGCGATTGAGAAGCGCCGCAGATCCGGCTGGCTGATCAGCGCCTTGGCTTCATCTTGAAGCGGTTGCTCCTGAAACGGCTGCTGGGGTGCCCACAGAACCAGCTGCCCCACGGCATAGGTAAAACGGCTGCCGGGGATTGCCAGCCCCTCCTGTTCCAGCTTTTCGGGGCGTCTCTGGTCGGCGGAGAGGAAGAGATGGTAGGGGGCGCCGTGTTTTATCTGGGCATAGAGCTTGCCGGTTGAGGCGTTGCTGATGCGTACCCTGTATTTGGTTTTCTTTTCAAAGGCCTGCGCCAAAAGCCGCAGTGGCTGACTGAAATTGCTTGCGGTTGCCACGTGCACGGTATCGGCCAGGGTGGGAGCCACGGCGGCCAGTATCAGAGTAGCAAACAGGAGCAGTCTTATCATGGTAGGCCAGAGTGAAAGATGGATTCGTGGTTGCCCGCAGTATATAACATTTATACCTGTTGAAATTTGCAGGGGTGGCGCTTATAGCAAAGTGGCAAGAATATGATCCCCCGCCTCAGAGATTGCCTCCAGCCGCACCTGCCGGATCTGGTTTTCCAGTGCAAGCCCGGCAGGTGCCTGTACCGCAACTCGAAGAAAGTTTGGGGTGTATCCGCTCCAGAGTATCGCCCCCTCTGCGCTGGTCTCGGCTTTGCTTTCGATCAAAACGGGGAGTTCTGCGCCCAGATTGGCTTGCTGGTTGATCTGCTTTAGCTGCTGTCCCAATGCATAGAGTGCCTGGCTGCGCTCTTTTTGCACAGCTCGGCTGATCTGCCCGGGCAGCCCGGCCGCCTTTGTGCCGGGGCGTGGTGAGTAGCTGAAGATGTGCAGCTGGCTGAATTGCACCTGCTCAACCAGTGCCAGGGTCTGTTGCCACTCATCCTCTGTTTCACCGGGAAAACCAACCATAATATCGGTGGTGACACAGAAACCGGGCACCTGCTGCCGGGCCTGTTCGACCAACTGCCGAAAATCAGTGCTGCTGCAGCGGCGTGCCATACGGTGTAGTACGGAATCTGCGCCGCTCTGTAGCGGAAGGTGCAGGTGCGGCATGAGGCGTCTGTTCGCAAACAGTGACCAGAAGTTTTCCGGCAGATCCCAGGGCTCCACTGAGCCTAACCGGATACGTGGGATGGTGGTCTTTTCGAGGATGGTCTGGATCAGCTGGAAGAGGCTGTTGCCCATATCACTGCCATAGCCCCCGATGTGTACGCCGGTGAGAACCACCTCCAGCACCCCGCCTGCGTGCAGCAGGTTGATCTCGTCGATGATCTCTGTTGCGGGTCGGCTGCGCTCCTCGCCTCTGGCCAGGGTGACGACGCAGAAGGTGCAGCGGTAGCGGCAGCCATCCTGCACCTTGATGAATGCCCGTTGACGGCCTCTGGCCAGCAGGCTGTTCTCGCCGGGTTCGGTTGCCATCTCTGGCATGGCATGGAGGTTGAGCTGTTTTGAGACGATCTCAACCAGCCGGTCTTTATCCCGGTTATTGATGATCAGGTCGATGCCGGAAGAGCTGCTTGGATCCAGCGAGGCATAACAGCCGCTGACAACCAGTTTGGCTGACGGATTATTGCGCTGCGCCCGGCGGATAAGTTTGCGTGATTTACGCACCGCTTCAGCGGTTACGGCACAGCTGTTGACCACCACCAGATCGGCACTGTTCAGCTCCTGGGTCAGCTCATGGCCGAGCGCCTGAAAATCCCTGCTCCAGGTTTCAAGCTCTGCTTCATTGAGGCGGCAGCCAAGGGTTTTCAGGTGAATACGCATCGGGTGGTGGGTGATGGTTTTTAGGTTTTTACAAAGGGGTCTATGCCATATTGAGTGGGTAGCTCAGCTATTCTTTAGACACAGAGAACACAGAGACCACAGAGTTATCTTTAAGAGTCAACAATACTCTTCACCCTGTAAACAGGGGGGGAGCTATCACCTGCAACTGATTCTCTTGCAAGCGGTGAATTATGTTACAAAACACCGTGTTAAGCTGTAATTTCTTTTGCTGTCAGACATAAAACCTGCCTGCATTTTGCTATCAGCAGCGTAACATCAAACCCTCAGAGGCTAAATCTCTGCGCTCTCTGTGGTCTCTGTGTCAATTTGTTACCCACTCAATATGGCATAGCCCCTTACAAAGGGTGCAACGGTAGCTGTGGTTGGCTTTTGTTTCAAGTGTATTGCGCCTCAAGCTGCGGCATAATGCACTGAATTATAAATGTGGAGTTGCCAGATGTTTGAAACCGACAGCCTGCTCATTGCACTGCTCCTGCTAAACCTCTTAACCCTGGGGGTGGTGGGGCTGTTCTGGTTGCGGCTGGCTCAGGCCACCAGTGGGTCGGATGAGCAGGGGACAGGGCTGGCCCGGATAGAGGAGCTGCTGCGCGAACAGGAGCGGGTATTCCGGCGCGAGCTGGCAGAGGATCAGAAAGTGCTGGAGCAGCGCTTTGGTGAGATGCAAAAGCATCTGACAGAGGATGCAGGCAAGCTGCGTGCTGATCTGGTGCAGCGTTTTGAATTGTTGCAGAAAACGGTTTCGGAGGGACTGGCAGATGGCCGCCTGGCACAGCAGCGGTCGCACGCTGATCTGCGTGAGTCGCTGCAGAAGGCGCTGCATGAGGGGATCGGCAGTGTGGGCAAAGAGGTCAATGAGGTGCTGCTTCGTAACACCGAAGAGCTGAGCAAAAGGGTAGTGGGGTTGACTGAGAGTACCGATAAGCGGTTGCAGGAGATCAGCGGCCAGGTGGAGAGGCGACTGAGCGAGGGGTTTGAGAAGACAACGGAGACCTTCACGCGAGTGTTGACACACCTGACGCGCATTGATGAGGCGCAGAAGCGAATCACGGAGCTCTCCAGCAATGTGGTCAGCCTGCAGGAGGTGCTGGCAGACAAGCGTTCCCGTGGCGCTTTTGGTGAGGTCCAGCTCAATGCGCTGGTGCGCAATATGTTGCCGGAAAACAGCTTTGCATTGCAGTTTCAGCTCAAGAATGATCGGCGGGTGGACTGCATGCTGTTTCTGCCAGAGCCAACGGGGAATATTGCGGTGGATGCCAAATTTACGCTGGAGAGTTATCAGCGCATGACGGATCTACAGGTGTCGGATAGTGACCGGGAGCGGGCGAGCCGGCAGTTCAGGCAGGATATTCGCAAACACATTACGGATATTGCCGAGCGGTATATCCTGCCCGGCCAGACGGCCGATGGGGCGATGATGTTCATCCCGGCTGAGGCGGTGTTTGCCGAGATCCACGCCCACTATCCCGATCTTGTGAAAGAGGCCAATCAGCGGCGGGTGTGGCTGGTTTCGCCAACCACCATGATGGCGATCCTGACCACGGCACGGGCGGTGTTAAAAGATGCGGCGACCCGTGAGCAGGTGCATATTATTCAACAGCATCTCGGAGCCTTGTCGAAGGATTTTGGGCGCTTTCAGGATCGCATGGAGAAACTCTCCCTGCATATCAGTCAGGCCCACAAGGATGTGGAGCTGGTGAACACCTCGGCGCGAAAGATCACCAGCCGGTTTGAGAAGATAGAGAAGGTCGAGCTGGAGGATGTGCCTGAACCTGCGGCATTGCCAGGTTCAGGCTCGTAGTTTGATTATTGAGGCTTAATTGGCTGCCTGCCAGGTTCCATCGGGTTGGCGGCAGGCGGTGCCATAGACAATCTCTTGTTTGCCATCAATGGTGGCTTCAGTGGTGTACTC
>JALSJZ010000120.1 GCA_026989135.1 Sedimenticola sp.
AGATTTTTGAATGGTGGTCAGGTGCCATTATTCATTACGCTCATAGGTTTGAAATCCTTCGCGTCGGCAAAGGTCATCTTTTTTGGCCAGCTCAAGATCCTCTCGCGCCATCTCTGCCACCAGCTCTTTGAAGGCTATTTTTGGTGTCCAGCCCAGCTTCTCTTTTGCCTTGGATGGATCACCCAGCAGCGTCTCCACCTCTGTTGGCCTGTAGTAACGTGGATCAACCTTTACGATCACATCCCCCGGTTTAACACTACAGTCACTGTTTTGCACCGCAGCTACCGTTGCCGTCTCCTCCTCTGCGCTCCCTTCCCATCGCAAACCGATTCCCAACTCTGTGGCTGCGGCGGTTACAAAATCACGCACGCTGTACTGTATGCCGGTTGCAATGACAAAATCTTCCGGCTGCTCCTGTTGCAACATCAGCCACTGCATCTCTACATAATCCTTTGCATGTCCCCAATCACGTTTGGCATCCATGTTTCCCAGATAGAGACAGGCTTGCAGCCCCAGCTTTATTCGAGCCAGAGCACGGGTGATTTTGCGTGTAACAAAGGTCTCGCCACGCACGGGAGATTCATGATTAAACAGGATGCCATTGCAGGCATAGATGCCGTAGGCCTCTCTGTAGTTTACCGTTATCCAATAGGCATACAGTTTTGCCACCGCATAGGGTGAGCGCGGATAGAAAGGGGTGGTTTCACTTTGTGGTGTCTCTTGCACCAGGCCGTACAGCTCTGAGGTTGATGCCTGGTAGAAGCGGGTCTTTTTCTCCAGCCCAAGAATGCGGATGGCCTCCAGCACCCGTAACGCACCCAGCGCATCGGCATTGGCCGTATACTCCGGTTCTTCAAACGAAACTGCAACATGACTTTGGGCAGCAAGGTTATAGAGTTCATCCGGCTGCACCTGTTGGATAATGCGTACCAGGCTGGAGGAGTCGGTCATGTCGCCGTAGTGCAGGATGAAATCACGATCAGCTTGGGAGGGGTCTTGATACAGATGATCTATCCGATCCGTATTAAACAGGGATGAGCGGCGTTTGATGCCGTGGACCTCATACCCTTTATTCAGTAAAAACTCCGCCAGGTAGGCACCATCCTGCCCGGTGACCCCTGTTATCAGTGCTATTTTTTTCATTCTTGCTTCCGGTAGATTATCTGTTTTGATTCTGGCTGCTTCAGTATCCGTAACTCACCGACAAACATAAGTACCGGAAAGTTGCGCTTCAGCTCTTTACTGTAGAAGTTGCGCATCACAACACCATTGGGAAATTGAATACGCGTACCAATGGGTATATCTGCTGTTGGCCCGGCCAGCCAGGCTGACATTCCATCACTGCGTTGTACCTCTACATAACTATAGAGTGCCGCCTTTAGATGAGCTATAACAACCGCCTCGTTTGGCAATATCTCTCTTTGTGCTGCTTTTTTATCTAATTCATGTTTTTTTACTGCCGCCTCTGCTGCCGTTGTCCAATAGCCAATATCACCTTGTGCATTAAAAGAGGCATATTCGATGCTGCGTTTATATCCAGTCAGGTTTGTGCCGCCCATAATATAGAGCGTGCCGTTCACTACTGCCACACTCATGCCTTCCCGTCGTGATGCTAAAGGTGTTGTGTTTCGCCAACTGCTGAGTGAGCCATCCGGATTGATTTGCGCCTTCTCAATACTATCCAGATAGGCCGCCCCATCCAGTCCGCCAAGCGCATAAAGATAGTCACCATGCTGTATGGTTGCCAGCCCATAGCGGCCTGTCTGCAAAGGTTCAGAAGGTTGCCAGGGCACCAGCCACCCCTCTTCATCCTCCTGACTCCACTCCACACCGGTAATGCCCACACCCCGCACCTTGTCATGACCACCTATCATGTAGATGCGGTTGTACGTCTTGCTTACACCATGGATGTAGCGCGCCATATTCATACTGTCTGTCAGCACGGCCCACTCACCCAGCGAGCCATCCGGCTGGATCTCGGCACGCTCGACACTGTCGAGCAGTATTCCACTAAACCCGCCAAAGGCATAGAGGTGGTTGCCGATCACCGCCACCTTGGTGCAGCGTCGTTTGGTATTGAGTTTGAATCGCTCTATTGTCCATGCTCCCAGCCTACCATCTGGCTGAATCTCGGCACGCTCAATGCTGTCCAGCAGGGTTTTTCCGTAGCGGCCCTGACCGCCACCAACCGCATAGACAAAGTTCTTATGCCGCACCGCAGAGAAAAAACCTCGCGGTGTATTCAGCGCCGATCCTTGCGACCACTCCGACAGACCGCCCCCGGCACTGACCCGGATAAATTCACTGCTGCGCAGAAAGTTTTTACCATCCACTCCGCCAATAAGATGAATGACGCCATCCACCTCCACTACAGCAGCACCTGAGCGTGGCGTCTGCATAAGCGGCCCATCACGCCAGCCGGGAACCCAGACTTGATCCTGCTGCGATGCCACGACATCTGCAAACGCAGCTGTAGCAACCATCAGCAGGGTAAAACCCCATAGCACTGTCGCCCGTTTGCATGGAGCTGAATGTTTCAGTTTACGATTTATACCTTGCATATCGCCAAGAATAATCCTAGAAAGATCAGTTGTACGTGCGTGCAGGGCATAAGATATTGATTCGATTAGCGTAACAAAAAAGTCCGCAGTCACCTTGCTGGTGATAAGGATCTTTTTTGTATAGCTAGGAGGCTGTCCGAGAATAGAAACCACAGTGAGAAAAAGCTGGATTTGGCCAGATTTCTCCATTATTTTCGTTAAATATGCCCAATATTCGCCTCAAATAATGAAAAAACCTGACTCAAACCAGCTTCCCCTCACCATGATTCCTATTCTCGGACAGCCTCCTAGGCGAATCAAGAGCTTGTGTCATGTGCGTACGTTTAACTGATTTTTCTAGGATAATAACTCATCCATCTTGCATTTGTTGAGTGACACTGCCTTTAAATAGTAGAGTAAGCTGAGATATCTGGCTGGAGCACACTACTATGAGCACTCAACCATCCGTTCGTGTTTACGCAGGCGAAGAGATTGCCCGCTACGGCTTCGGCGACGACCACCCTTTTGGCACTGATCGATTCAACGCCTTTTGGCGGGAATTCACCAAACGAGGCCTGCATCATCAGGTTCAGGTGAGCACGCCAAAGCTGGCAGATCAGGCGGCCATTGAGCTGTTCCACACCGCCAATTATGTGGCCAAAGTCAAAACCATGTCGCAAACCGGTGCGGGCTATCTGGACACTGGCGATACCCCCTGTTTTCCAGACGCCTATCAGACCACTGCCTATGTGGTGGGCAGTGTGCTGGATGCCATCGACCATATCATCCAGGGCAGCAACAAACGTGCCTTTGTCCCCATTGCCGGGCTGCACCATGCGCGCCGTAACTCTGCCGCCGGGTTCTGTATCTTTAACGACTGTGGCATTGCGATTGAAGCCCTGCGCACCCGGCATGGTATTCAACGGGTGGCCTACATCGACATCGATGCCCATCATGGTGATGGCGTCTTCTATGCCTTTGAAGAAGACCCGGATCTGATCTTTGCCGACCTGCATGAAGATGGCCGTTACCTCTACCCCGGCACAGGCAGTCGAAGCGAGACCGGCAAAGGGGCGGCCAAAGGGAGCAAACTCAATATCCCCATGGCATCTGGTGCCGGTGATCAGGCTTTTTTATCAGCCTGGTCTAAAGCAGAGGCGTTCATTGAGCAGGCCAAGCCTGAATTCATCATCCTTCAGTGCGGTGCCGACAGTGTTGCGGGTGACCCACTTACCCATCTTAAATACAGCGCTAAGGCACATGCCCAGGCGGCAAAGTCACTGGCCCGGATTGCAGATATTCACTGTAAAGGATGGATGCTGGCTGTCGGCGGCGGGGGCTATAACCGGGACAATCTGGCGCATGCCTGGTGCAATGTGGTCAAGGCGATGATCCCACAGGGGGAATCGTAAAAACCACCCATTGCTGCCATACTCAAACCATCATCACATTATGGGCACTGCCACATGTCAGAAAAATTCGACATCTTTTTCTCTGGCCAGATTATAGCCGGTCATGATGAAGCCGCTGTGCGCGCCAAGCTGGGACGCGCCTTCAATGCCAACCCAAAGCAGCTGGAACAGCTCTTTTCAGGTCAACCGGTAAAGATAAAATCGGCGGTTGATATTGAAAAAGCGGCCAAGTATCGGGTCAGCTTCCGCAATGCAGGGGCGCTGATTGATATCAAACCTGTAACAGCCGCCGCTCAGCCCCCAGCCTCTGCCCCACCCATAAAGGATGAGATTGAGCTGCTGCCTGCCAAAACCGGCAGCCTGATTGATTGCGCACCGCAAGTGGTACCTGCGGAGATACCCAATATCGATGGCATCACCCTGGGCAGCAACGCCGCCCCACTGGATAGCAGGGAACCACCACCTCCTGCAAGTATAGATACAGAGGGGCTAACGCTGAATCCTGCCCACTCTGAAACCATGCTGGATGAGCGCAAGCCACCGCCGCCACCAGAGATCGACACCACTGGCCTAACGCTCAATGCCGCCAATACGGGGAGTCTTGAAGATTGCCAACAGCCGGTAGAGGCCGCCAAAATACCCGACATCAGTACGCTGGAGATGGTTGAGCCAAAGTTGACATTTTAGCCATCTGCCCCCGTGCATCCTGCTTCAGCTGGATGACAAAGCGACCCATGGCGTAATCAATAACAAAGCGAACCGGAATCCTGCGTTCATCTGCTGTCATCCAGACAAACACGGCAGGATGCACTGGCTGGCCGCTCCACTCTCCCGACTTAAAGGCATCGAACCGCAGCTTGAATAGATCCCGCTGCTGGCTATCCTGCTCCAAAGGCCCTCTCGTTTGAACCCTGACCAGGTAGTTCAACACCTTTTTGCCATCAGCGATGGTAAAGCGCATCTCATCTCCAGCGGCAAAATTTTGGCCTCGAACCGCTTGCAGCAGTGAGAGACGATCCAGCATGTTGGTGAGGAGCTTCTGACCCGCTTTTCCAGAACGGCGGAAATTTGCCGGGGCATACCCCAGAAAGCGGAACATCTCCGTTACCTCACCACCAAAACCTGCCTCAACCTGCTGTGGTTTGCGCCGTTTGTAACGCTCTGTGATCTTCTCGCCCCAATCAAAACGGATAATTTCATGGCGCTCTTTTCGTGTCTTTTTGCGTCTCTCAAACAGAATGGAGCGCTGTAGATCGGTACTGAAATAGCTGGTCAGCTGATACCGGAAGGGGTAGAGAGCCTCCATCTTTTTATGCGGCTCACTGCTTATCTTGATCTCTGCCTTATAGGCCGCCTCACCGTTCACACTAACCGGCTGCCATGAACTCTCCAGCACTGCATCGCAGATATCCAGCCAGGCCATAGCGGTTAATCCCCCTTGATAAGAGATCGTATACTCCAGACGATCGCCGACCTGCGGGGCAGCCGACAGGCAGAGCGGAGATAAAAGGAGCAAGAACAGCACCCAACTCGCAAGCCTGCAACGCCATCTATGACAAAACCGACCCATGTGATGCGACTGATCTATCCTTACTGGTTGTTGCCGAGGCAACACAGACGCATCCTGGCCTGAAACTTGCTCAGATAATGTCAGCACATTTTTTGCCTATCAATACGCCATTTTTTTGGCTTTGAAGAAGAGGACACTATTGTGGTTACACCCATTTCAAATGACAAACTACCATCTTTGGACAACGCAAAAGCAGGCAGTTCCGGCTCAAAAGGCACAGGCAGCACCAATACAGCTGGCACAGAGGTCACTTCAGCCACGGCTAAAGCCGCCAAACCAGCTGATAATACGGTAAACATCGACCGCGCCGGTGAACTCTATCGCAGTGCCGCCAGTGAACCCGCCCGCTCAACCGGCAATATCAGCACCGCAGAAGAGGCTGCTCAGCTTGCAGCCCATATCAGCAAACTGCTGGGGGCGGATAGCGCTCAGGCCATGCGAGCCCAGGCAGGAGGCCAGGCCAGCCAGGTTGGCACCCTGTTGAGTGCCGCGCCTTAGTGGGTGCTACTCCCTTACAAACTCCATGCGTTCCACCTCTGCAAGGCTAACCATTTTGCCATCCAGGGTGAGCAGGCTGCGTGCTGCCACGTCGCCCTTATAGGCCTCATAGTTAACCGCATTGCCGCTACGGGTATCAATCACCCGAACCGTCACGATCTGGTAGCTATCCTCCCACTCCAGATAGACAAAATAGAGGGCACCCGCGAGCATGATGGAGACCAGACCATAAGCGGCATAGTGCGGCAGTCGCAGCGGGGTGGTTTTTGTCGGGGAGGGCGCAGGCGCTGTAGTTTGCGGCAGACGATGCGTGCGCCGGCGCAGTACCAATGCTGCCCCCAAAATAACCACTACAGTCAGTAAAATTTTCAGTAACATGGGCACTACTTTATCATGCTGTCCTGTAAATGCAGTATGATGGGCTATTTTCAGAGCGCCAGATGAATCCCATAAAGATCCCCGCACTTATTTTGTTGCTGCTCTTGAGCGCCTGTGGCGAGCCAGATCGCCCCAGCCTTGCGCTCTATCCCGCCATTGAGCGCGGCGATATTGCGCAGATCGAGCGCCATATCACATGGGGCACAGACCTCAACCAGGCCAACCCGGATGGCAGCACACCCCTGCATGTCGCGGCCAAAGCCGGTCGCTGGGCAGTGGTGAAGCTGCTGCTAAAGCATGGAGCCGACATTGATGCTCTGGACAGTGAGGGGCGTACCCCACTCCACAATGCGGTGATGGCAGGCCGCACCCAGGTAGCCGAGATGCTGATCAAACGGGGTGCCAAATTTGATAGCAACCAGCTGCTGCAAGAGGCGGTGTCCAATCAGATCGTTGACCGCGATGTCTTCAGATTCTTGATGCAGCAGGGGGCCGACGTCAACCGCATCACCGAAGAGGGGGAGAGCCTGCTCCATATCGCAGTAAAAAGAGATTATCGGGTGGTCAGCAAAATATTGATCCGCAACGGCGCTGATATCAATGCCAGGGATGCCGCTGGACACACCCCTCTACGGTACGCCATCGAGCATCAAAACAGCGACATCATCGCCCTGCTCAAGCGCAATGGCGCTGTGGCCGAGTAGCCACAAACCTGTTTTCACTGCTGCTCTTAGCCTGTACTATGTTCATCCGGCTAACCCACTAAAACATATCAGGTATTACAAATATGGCATCCACTGTAGATGAACTCACCATTGCCTACACCGAAGATGGCACCGACATTGTTAAGGAGCTGGACAAGCAGATCCTCTCCAAGGGAGCCTGGTCCACAGTGATCTTCCGCTATCAGGAGTGGAATCGGACAAAAAGCGAATATGGCCCTGAAAAGTACAGCATTCGTCGCTATCAGAAGCGAAATGGCGAATATATGCAGAAATCAAAGTTCAACATCTCCAGCAAGGATCAGGCCAGGAATGTGGTTGCTGCACTGGAGAAGTGGATCGCAGATTAATCCCAGGCGGATACCCGCGCGCCCCACTCCGCCAGCTCGTCAAGCAGCGGCATCTTTTCAACCGAAATGCGTTCATCCCCTTTCAGCGCAGCAATCTGCTCACGATACTCGGTCAGGGTGATGCTCCCTCCCCCGTCGGATTCGCAGATCCGTTTCCGACGGAACTCATTCCAACGCACCCGGTCATCCGGTGAGAGGGTCTCTGGCCAGTTGCGTGCCTGATAGCGGAAAAGCATCTCTGGCAGGCGCTTATCCTCGAAACGGAGCTGTAGACTGTTCAACTCCTGTGGCTTTGCACGCCGAACAATATCAATCTGTTTGCGATCATGGCCGCTAAAAAAGCCACCGTAGAGCCCATGATCAGGGTCACTCACAGGTTCAAACTGCTGCAAGCTGTGGGCTTGACGCACCCTCTCCTCAAACGCTGATGCCTGCTGTAATTTTTTAGCATGCGCTCTACCTGCCGCCACATCAATCTGCCAACGCTCTTCCGCTTCAGGCGTTAGCGTGTTCATAGGGACAATGACTGGGCTCTTGTTCAGATGCACCATTTTGAGTGGCAGACGCTCTACCCCCTCCGGCAGCTCTTTCACCGGGGTAAAGAGCCGCTGGTGCAGTGCCTCAACGCTGAGTTCAAAAAATGGCTCCGGATCATAGCGGAGATCAAATACAATCACACCATTCTTGTTAACCGGGTGACGGGTGACGGGTGCCACCATGGCCAGACGGCCATAGCAGGCAGGAAACATGGAGGAGATATGCAGCAACGGGCTCTTCTCACGCAGATCAAACTGCTGATCAACCAGTCGCTTGTTGCGCAGCTGGAAGATGTAATCAAACAGCCGTGGCTGGCGCTCCTTTATCAATCGGGCCAGCGCGATGGTGGCATGGACATCTGACAGCGCATCATGCGCAGCCTCATGGGATAACCCATTGGCTGCCGTCAGCTCCTCCAGCTTGAAACAGGGGGTGCCATCCTCATAGGTAGGCCACTCAATACCCTCTGGACGCAGGGCAAAGGTAAGCCGCACCATATCGATGATATCCCAACGTGAATTGCCATTCTGCCACTCACGGGCATAGGGGTCATAGAAGTTGCGGTAGAGGGCATAACGGGTAAACTCATCGTCAAAGCGGATGCTGTTATAGCCCACACCGCAGGTGCCTGGCCGCGCCAGCTCGGCATGAATCAACCGGATAAACTCTGCCTCACACACCCCTTCCGCCGCGACCTTTTGTGGCGTAAGGCCCGTAACCAGACAGGCCTCTGGTTGCGGCAGAATATCATCTGCCGGGCGGCAGTAGATCATCAAGGGGTCACCAATGATATTCAGTGCCTCATCGGTACGCACACCCGCAAACTGTGAGGGGCGATCCCGGCGTGGATCAATGCCCCAGGTCTCATAATCATGCCAGTAGAAGGTATTCCGCATCACACCAACTCCTTTATCCTGCATTTTTTACAAAAAAAAACCGCTCTGCAAAACAGGGCGGCTTTTGATTGCATAAGCAACGCTTATTTTTTAACGATCTTCTCTTTGATTCGAGCGGCCCTGCCGGTCAGGCCGCGCAGATAATAGAGTTTGGCTCGACGCACATCACCACGACGCTTAACCGTAATCTCACCAATGACCGGGCTGTAGGTCTGAAATACGCGCTCTACCCCTTCGCCGTGTGAGATCTTGCGCACGGTAAAGGCCGAGTTCAGGCCGCGATTGCGTTTGGCAATCACCACACCTTCGAAAGCCTGCATACGCTCACGATTACCCTCTCTTACCTTCACCTGTACGACCACGGTATCACCAGGGGAAAATTCTGGAATCTCGCGCGTAGTCTGTTCAGCTTCGAGCTCCGCAATAATGTTGCTCATGGTCGTCTACTCCTGTTTTGAACGGGCGCTGGTATGCGCCTGTATAAATTCATCTAATAAAATCTGTTCATCTGCGCTCAGCCTTCGATCCTGTATCAGATCTGGCCGGCGCAGCCATGTGCGCCCCAAAGATTGCTGAAGGCGCCAGCGACGTATCGCCTCATGGTTACCACCCAGCAGTACCGGTGGAACCGTTTGTTCATCGACCACCTCAGGCCTGGTGTAGTGGGGGCAATCCAGCAGACCATCTGTATGCGAATCCTGCTCCGCTGAATCTGCATCCCCCAGTACGCCCGGTATAAGGCGGATCACTGCATCCATTAACACCATGGCAGCCAGCTCGCCACCACTTAAAACATAATCGCCAATGGACCACTCTTCATCCACATGGCGTTCAATAATTCGTTCATCAATCCCTTCGTAACGCCCTGCGATCAGGATCATCCCCTCTCTTTTCGCCAGCATTTTAGCCGCCGGTTGATCCAGCCTGCGACCTTGCGGGCTGAGGTAGATCACCGGGGTTTCCGGTTTTGCCGCCGCTCTGGCCTGCTCAATGGCCGCCTTTAGTGGCTCGACCTTCATCACCATGCCGGGGCCGCCACCATAGGGGCGGTCATCAACCGTGCGGTGAAGATCCTGGGTGTAGTTCCGTGGATTCCAGAACGCCAGCTCTACCAGCCCACGATCCACTGCCCGGCCGGTTACCCCCTGCTCATCCAGCGCCCGAAACATCTCGGGGAAGAGGGTAACCAGATCAAAGCGCATTAAAAGTCGGTATCCCAGTCGACGATCATGACTCCAGCCTTCAGATCCACGCTCTGAATGACATCTTGCCAGAGGTAGGGGATCAGTCGCTCCCGCTCTCCTTTAACAACGACGACATCATTGGCTCCTGTCTCAAACAGATGATCTATAACGCCCAGATCCAGCCCACCTGTGGTTTGAACCTTTAGCCCTTCCAGATCTCTCCAATAGAACTCATCGGGTTGCAGATCCGGCAGCTGTTCACGCGGGATGGCAATCTCCGTCTGTAACAGCCTTGCTGCCTGATCCCGGTCATCACATCCCTTTAACTGAACGACCACGCCTTTGCCGTGTACACGCCCGGATTGAACCTCATGCTTTACCCAATGACCCGCCTGCCGCAGGTACCAATCTGGATAGTTCAATATATTGGACCGGGGTGAGGTATGAGAAAAGATGCGCAGCCAGCCCTTTACTCCATATATGCCTGACACCCGCCCCAGAACAATCATCTCCGGCGCATCACCAACTGCGGCCTTTTCAGCCATCGCAGGTTACTGCCGCCAGGGTCAGGCAGCCGCTTTAGGCTGTTCCTTCAATGCTTTGGCCTGCTCTTTCAGTAGAGAGGCAACACGATCTGAGGTCTGGGCCCCTTTGGAAACCCAATGCCCAATACGCTCCAGATTGATACGCAGGCGCTCTTCTCCACCTTTGGCAACAGGGTTGAAGAAACCCAGGCGCTCGATGTAACGACCATCGCGCGGATTGCGGCTATCCGTTACCACTATATGATAGAACGGACGCTTCTTAGCACCACCTCTTGAGAGACGAATTGTTACCATAACCTACCCTTGAAAGTTATCTTGTCGCGCGCCACAGGCTTTACTGCCCGGCAGCAAGTAAACCGCGCATTGTACGCAATTTCAGGAAAAAGTGAAGCACCCTTTTAAGAAAAAAAATCAGAATGGCATGCCAGGAGGCATACGCCCCTTCATGCCGCGCATCATCTTGGCCATGCCACCGCCTTTCATCTTCTTCATCATCTTTTGCATCTGGGCAAACTGCTTCAGCAACTTGTTCACATCCTGCACCTGAGTGCCTGAACCCGCTGCAATCCGGCGTTTACGCGCGCCTTTAATCACCGCAGGAAAGG
Source organism: Sedimenticola sp. (assembly GCA_026989135.1). Taxonomy (GTDB): domain Bacteria; phylum Pseudomonadota; class Gammaproteobacteria; order Chromatiales; family Chromatiaceae; genus WFXD01. The sequence continues at coordinate 11,238 of JALSJZ010000120.1, forward strand.
TTCGCTCCTTGAGTGTCATGGAGTTGATGATGGCAACCAGCTTGCCCATCTCTTTATCATTGACCTGGTTTTTGACATGATCAGGCACCCCGCCCATGCCCGGCATCTTCTCCATCACCGAGGCCATACCACCCATTTTATTCATCTGCTCCAGCTGCTCTTTAAAATCGGCAAGATCAAATCCTTTGCCTTTTTTGATCTTGCTGGCCAGTTTATCTGCCTGGACACGATCAACCTTCGCTTCAACCTCTTCCACCAGGGAGAGCACGTCCCCCATGCCCAGAATGCGGGATGCCACCCGCTCAGGGTGAAAGGGTTCCAGTGCGGTGGTCTTCTCACCCACACCGAGGAATTTGATTGGCTTGCCGGTAATCTCACGGATGGAGAGCGCCGCACCACCCCGTGCATCACCGTCGGTCTTGGTCAGCACGACACCCGTCAGTGGCAGCGCCTCATCAAAGGCCTTAGCGGTATTGGCCGCATCCTGACCGGTCATGCTATCGACAGTAAACAGCGTCTCAACGGGATCAAGCGCCGCATGCAGCGCCTTGATCTCTGCCATCATCTCTTCATCGACATGCAGACGACCGGCGGTATCCACAATCAGGACATCGACATGCTGCCTGCGCGCCTGACTGATAGCAGCCTTTGCAATGGCCAATGGCTTTTGATCGGGGCTGCTGGGGAAAAATGCAGCCTGCACCTCGGTCGCCAGGGTCTTTAGCTGCTCAATAGCTGCCGGGCGATAGATGTCGCAACTCACCACCATGACTGATTTCTTCTGGCTCTCTTTGAGCCAGCGAGCCAGTTTGGCTGCACTGGTGGTTTTACCAGAGCCCTGCAGACCTGCCATCAGGATGACGGCAGGAGGCTGCGCGGCCAGGTTGAGCGCCTCATTGGCCTCACCCATGATGCTGACCAGCTCATCATTTACAATCTTGACCAGCATCTGCCCTGGGGTCAGGCTGCTGAGCACATCCGCACCCAACGCCTTAAAACGGACACGATCCACAAACAGTTTGACCACTGGCAGCGCCACATCTGCTTCCAACAGCGCCATCCGCACTTCACGCATGGTCTCTTTGATGTTCTCTTCGGTCAGACGACCGCGGCCGCGCAGGTTATTGAGTGTCCGACCCAGTCGGTCGGTAAGATTGTCAAACATGCCTGGATTTCCTGTTCATCTGCTGAAATATTTGGAATATAGGGGGGTTCGTGGAATCTACTATAAAGGAATGCCGGCTGCAAAGAGCGTGGCACCCCTTTCCAGAACTACCTGAATTATGCCATCATCACGCCCTATATGAACAACGCACTCATTGCAATTCTGGCCACGCTCAGCTATCTGGGAAGCGCCCTCATCATTGGTTTAAGGCTTTTCCGCAGCCACACCAAGCTAAAACTCCCTCGCCAGGGTGGAATTGCTCTGGGGCTGGCAGGCGTCACACTGCACACCGTACTGCTCTATCAAACACTGTTTACTGATGGCGGCCTGAATCTTGGCATATTCAACGCGGCCTCACTCTCCGCCTGGATCATTGTGCTGACACTGATGCTCTCCGCCATCTCCAAACCGATAGAAAATCTCGGCATTGTGCTGCTGCCACTGGCGGCTATCGCGCTGATTCTGGAGCTGACATTCCCCACCACCTACATCTTTGATCCGGCCTCACCCTGGGGGCTGCGCATCCACGCCATCGTCTCACTCATGGCATACAGCCTGTTCACCATGGCAGCGGTACAGGCCGGGCTGCTTGCGATTCAGGATCA
>JALSJZ010000121.1 GCA_026989135.1 Sedimenticola sp.
GTACCACTCCATACCGGGTTCATCCTCCAAAGAGGGTGTCAATACATACAGGACAGGTTGGGGACGCTGATCTTCAGCTTGTTCAGAATAGTTACGATCCCCATTGGCAAAACGAACATGGCGGTGCAGTCGCCCTGCACGCTGTATCAGAAGATCAATAGGAGCCAGATCACTAATAAACAGGTCTGCATCCATATCGAGGGATTGTTCAATGACCTGAGTGGCCACTAAAATTCTGCCACAACGATCACTCTGCCCAGACTCATCCCCAAAATTATCGAGCGCTTCCTTTTCAATCTGAAGGCGATCTCCCAACACATAACGACTATGGAACAACCCTAATCTATCCCTATTGACCCAAGGCTGCTTTGCCAACACCTCATAGGCCTGCCTTGCATCATGAACAGTATTTCTCACCCAGCAGATACAACGCCCCTCTTCTACTGCTGTTTTGATAACCTTCAGCACATCCTCTTCCTGATGCAGCAGTTTTACTGCCACATAACGCTGAACTTCTTTTCGGGTAGCAAGGGGTATTTCGCTTGGCTCTTTACCTTCCTGCAGATGGGTTAGCAGCGGATAACTGGTTGACTGCAGCAGACGTTTTGTTTCGCCACGGCCCAGCTGAAAAGCGGAGACAAGCTCCTGTCGCATACTCATGGGCAAGGTGGCAGAGAGAAGAATAACGCTGCCACCAAAAGAGGCATGGAACTGAATAAGCGTTTTCAACAAAGGAAACATATAGTGGTCATAGGCGTGTACCTCATCCACCAGTAGCACCTTGTTACTTAAGCCATACAAGCGAAGCGATTGATGCCGAGCAGGCAGGATACCCAATAGAGCCTGATCAATGGTGCCGATGCTGACATCTGCCAACAGAGCCTTTTTACGATGGTCTGACAACCAGCGGGCGCATTGAACGGAAGCCGTTTCCTCACCTTTGGCATAATTGACATCTGTAGTGGTTTGATCAAACAGAGATTTCTGGAAAAGCTTCGACAAGTGGCGTGCACTGTGAGACAAAATCAGGGAAGGTGTCTCCTCATCAGCATAAAGTTTGCGGTAGACCTCCGCCATGCGTTCATACATTGCATTGGCTGTTGCCATCGTTGGTAACGCAACAAACAGACCTTCCGCCAATTGCTGGCTCATCAACCGGTGAACCAGTGTGATTGCAGCTTCTGTTTTACCTGCCCCGGTCACATCTTCCAGAATAAAGAGCTGCGGTGTAGAGGCCAATGGCATCTCATCACACTGTTTTTGCAGCGGTGTTGCCTGCTTAATCTTTTCAAACAAATCTGTTATTGATTTTTGTTTGGAGGATTTAGCGGGTAACAGTCCTGCCAATTTGATTGCGTTCTCCGCCCCAGGCAAAGCAACGGCATGCCAATATTCTTCTAATGAGACTGGCTCATCACAGTAATCAAACAGATCACGATTTGAACCTAACCAGTCACATAACACCGTAAAACCAGCCACCAACCAACTCGCATTTTTTTGTGCTGTTCGCCAGTCACGATCCTTTGATAAGGAAAACAGGTTATCCATATCTGGCCGGAACAACTCAGCCATCTCATCCACAAAAAGCCGTGCTGCATCGACATCAAAACTCCGGAAATAATTTTTTGCACGACGAGTGCCCGCAGCACAAAGCGGTGGCACTCCATGATGACCACAGACAGACTGCAAACAGGGCGACAACAACTTCCGATAAACTTGCGGGGAGATGCCACCATCTATCGATTTAAAACCCAGGCCATCACCGGAGCGGATGCCTGTTTTTTCATCGCTCCACAGGACGTAGCCCAAAGAGTCATGGCGGAGATCATAATTTTTGATTTTTATCTCTCCCCACCAAGCCTCACGATACTCAGGCCGCATTTGCTGGAAAGCTTCAGAAAATTTACCTATGTCATGCAGTGACAGCATAAATAACAGCCAAGGTTTAAGCTGTTGCGCAGGGACTTGAGTGGCACACTCAAGTGTCTGTAAAAAGTAGGCGTGTTTATCCAATAGTACCTGCCCAACCGCCGCCACATCCAAACAGTGATAAGGCAACAGATGATAACCAGCCAGCGTCTCCCCTGCTGCAAGCTTTTCCCAGCCGTTATAGTTTATCCGCCTACCCAGCTCGCTTTTGCTGATACTGTGTTTTCCACAAATTTCTGCATCACCCAACTTGCCAGAACGGTAGTCAACCTCCAACCGAGTTCTGGCTTTGCCCCAATAGCGGTAGTAGGTTGGCTTTTTATCATATTCCATTTCTTGCTCCATCGGCATCCCTCTTTAGGTGTTCAAACATGATGTCGATTATACCGCCCCCCAGTCTCAAATCATGAGACTCCTGCTACTTTTGTTCATATACTACTGCCATTCGTGTTACCTCCCTCTTTACTGCTTGTCTCAGGCTCTTTCACCTCTACTTCGGCCTCCAGGCGCTGTCGCGCCTGCTGAATCGATTGCTGTAGTTTGGCCTGCAACACTTCACGTGGAGGCAGCACAGTAAGATATTCCGCCACATGGATGCCGCTCTTATCCAGTTCAAGCAGTTCGATCTGTTCATCTTTTTTGCCTGCGCATAGGATGATGCCCAGCGGCGTTGCTTCGCCCTCTTCCTGCTCATGCTTGGCCAGCCAACGCAGATAAAGCTCCATCTGGCCTTTGTGTTCCGGACGAAAACCACCCAGCTTCAGCTCTATGACGACGAGGCGCTTGAGTTTACGGTTGTATAACAGCAAGTCGATGTAGTAATCATCATTGTCGATTTGCAGGCGCTTTTGACGGGCGACAAAGGTAAAACCTGCGCCCAGTTCCAGCAGAAAAGATTCCAGCTCGCGAAGAATGGCATCTTCCAGATCCCTTTCCAGATAGCGATCATTCAGACCGAGGAAGTCGAGTATATAGGGGTCTTTCAATAACAGCGCAGGGGAGACCTGCTGCTTTTGCCGCAGTTGCCTCAAGTCATGACGAAGTGTCTTTTCTGGCTTACGGGAGATTGCTGTACGCTCAAAGAGCTGAGACTCAATACGCTCTTGAAGCTGACGTGAAGACCAGCGTTCCAATTGGCACATATCCTGATAAAATGCTCGCTTTAAACCATCATCGATGTAAATAAGCGTCTTAATATGTGTCCAGCTCAATTGTCTCCGCAGTGCGGAGACAATCTCTTTATCAGTGTATATTTCAGCAAAATGGAGGCAGTGCCGTAGCTGCTTGGTACTCCAGCCCCGACCATATTCAGTCGTCAATTGTTGTGCCAGGTCAGCGATTACCTGTTTGCCGTACACTGCCCGCTCTCCTTTTAGCACGGCAGTGTTAATGCTGCACCCAACCTGCCAGTAAAGTAGCGTCAATTCTGCATTAACTGTGGTTGCAACTCGCCCCCTGGCGGTTTCAATCAGTTGACGAATTTCACCAAATAGTTCTTTATTCAGCACTGTTTTACCCATCCATTTCCTCCTTTTCCAACCCATACTCTTTGCTATATTTCAAGATGATGCCGCCAAGCTTTGTCACGCCTCCATCTTCGTTGACATTCATTGGCACAACTACCAAGCCATCTCGGCTATCCGGTAAGAATTTACGCCAGCTATTAGGTACAGAGAGCATGTTGAGATTCAGTGCTTCATCCCGCCACCACTTATCCAGACTGTCAATCAACTCCCCGTTATCCAGCAATTTGAAGCCATTTTCTGACGCAATAGCAGGCAATATGTTTAGGCTCATCTCTCCGTCGCGGGTCAGAGCTGATACATGTTCGTCGGTATCACCAACCACGGACATCTCACTGTGAATCATCCTTTTTGCCATATCCCGACTGGCCATCCGTTTGCCTAAGAATTTGTTATAGCTCTCCTGTACGCTTTTTGGTTCATCGTCCCAGCTATCCTCCCTATATACCAACTCGATCCAGCTGCGATAGGCTGCGGGGAAAATTATTTCGCCTTTGGCTTTCAGTAGCATCTGGGCTGTACGCCACAATATGCGGGTGTTGCCGTAGATCAGGCCGTGGTAGCCGTACTCCTCGTCATCAGGAATCAGTACTGTACATTTTGGAGTTTTATAACCATCCGGCCTCGGACGTTGATGGCGGTGCAATCGACCAAGCCGCTGAAACAGCAGATCGACTGGGCAGAGCTGGGTAATCATCCAATCAAAATCAAGGTCAAGACTCTGTTCTACAACCTGGGTGGCTACCAATATGGCGCCCTTTGCTCTTTTACCTTTTTTGCCATATTTATCTAGCACCCGCTTCTCTATCGCCTGACGATCACAGAAACGATAGCGGGCGTGAAAGAGATCAACCGGCACCTCGCCTTGTTCTCTCAAGCGGTGAGCCATATCTTGTGCAACATCTACAAGGTTGCAGATAAAGACCACTTGTGCCCCTTGCTGTGCGGCCTGGATCATCTGCTGAATGACAGTGGCATCTGGCAACAGTTGAGGCATTGCGGTTACATTAAGTTCTACTGTACGTTTTTCCGGCTGCTCAGTTTCCGGCAAGTCGAATGGAGTAACTTTGCCTAGAGCATTCACATGAGTAATCAGCGGATATGGGGGGGGTTGGGGTGAGAGAGTGCCACTCCATGTTTTGCTAAGTGCTTCGCGTTGATGACTGGGAAGGGTTGCAGAGAGTAGCAGTGCACTGCCCCCTGCCGCTCGCTGCTGCCTCAATACCTCATTTAGCAGGCCGTACATGTAATTATCGTAGGCATGTACTTCATCGACAATTAAGAGGCTTTTACCAACACCAAAACCACGTACGAACTTGTGACGTACCGGTAGCACTGAAATTAGCACCTGATCAATGGTGCAGACCCCAATCTGACCAAGAAAAGCCCGCTTACGGCTAACAGACAACCATTCAGCACACTGCACTCTCGCCTCCTCATCGCCTTGCTCGGTGTGCTGTTGGTGGCTGTTTTTCAATTGCCAGAATGCCTCATTGAATGCGGCCTTGCCATGAGCCAGAACCAGATTGGGTTGGTCGCCAAAGATAAGCGGTGCGCAACGCTCCAACCGTTCTAACATGGCATTGGCTGTCGCCTGGGTAGGCAGGGCAAAGATAATGCTGTCTGCCAAGCCCTTCTCAAGCAGGCGCCAGACATAGGCCAATGCGGTTTCTGTTTTGCCTGATCCGGTAGGTGCCTCGATAAGCGTTAGCCCGCACTCTACAGGCAGTTGATCCACCAAGGTTTGTAGTTGCCTGGGTGTGACATTTTCCTGTTTTGGTAGTAATGAGGAGATACCTCGATAGGGCTGTTTAAAAGAGAGCAAACCGCTGGCATGAAGTTGCTTCTTCGCCGTGGTGAGACTCCGCTGATAATACACATCCAATGGCTCGGCTTTTGACTGGTATTCGAAAGTCCCTTCGGAGCTGTTGGAACCCAACCAGTCAGCGACAGAGCAGAATCCAGCCAGTAGTGGATTACAAGGTGGCGGCGGGATAGCAATAGAGAGTCCGGCGGTTTTTAGAAATAGTGATTCCAGAGCACTTACCCACTCCATTCCCGCTTCTCTGTCGTGGGCAGTGATGGAAAGGTCTGCTTGGCTATCATGAAGCCTTGCCAGTGAATCAACCGCGCTGGGAATTGCACCATGATGTCCAGTAACGGCAGCTAACCATGGTTGCCATCGCTCCCAGAGCTCCTGGCTATACTCATTCCAGCCAAGGGTTGATTGGAAATCATGGTAGAAAAGAGAGAACCCAACCGGCCCATGATAATAATTCCTCATATCAACGCCACGCAAATCGGTGAGTTCTCTGTCAAAACCGGGATAGACCTGCTTGACTACTTCTGGTGCTTTGAGCTGAAACCGCATATCCAGTTTGCCGTAGTCATGCAGCGCAATAAAGAACAGCACCCAAGCTCTGGCTTGCTGTGGCGATAAACTTGCTGTGTTAACAAATGATTGCTGGATTGAGGGAGTAGCTTCCCACCAAATCTCCGCAACCGCCGCTACATCCAAACAGTGATAAGGCAACAGATGATAACCAGCCAGTGTCTCCCCTGCTGCAAGCTTTTTCCAGCCGTTGCGATTTACCCGCCTACCCAACTCACTTTGGCTGATATTGTGTTTCTTGCAAATTTCCGCTTCATCTAACTTGCCAGTGCAATAGTCAACCTCCAGCCGGGTTCTGGCCTTGCCCCAATAGCGGTAGTAGGTTGGCTTTTTATCACACTCCATTTCCTGCTCCATTGGCATCCCTCTTTAGGCGTTCGAACATAATATGGGTTATACCACCCCCCAGTCTCAAATCCTGAGACTCCCGCTACTTTTTTTCATAAACCGCGGCGATTCGTGTTATCTCCCTCTTTACTGCTTGCCTCAGCGCTTCTGGTGCGATCACCTCTACATCCGCCCCGTATTTGAGGATGTCCATAATCAGCTCGGTGGGGTTGTGGTACGGGATGCGAAGTTGGTAGCTATCCCCCTGCCATTCACCCTGCTGGTTGGGGTGCCACTGCTCTTTTTCGATATACCGACCACGTTGCTGGTTAAACAGCAGCAGGGCTGTTTTGTCGGCGCTGCCTGCGAAGATACCAAAGGCGGTTTCAAGGTGTTGCTGCAGCTGTTGCTGGGGGATATCAATGGCGGCTTCGGGGGTGACGGCGATCTGCTGGATGCTGTCCAGTGAGAAGGTTCTGAGGGCTTTTTTTGTGTGGCACCAGCCATCGAGGTACCAGTTGTCCCGATAGTGGGTCATGCGCTGCGGTGAGATGGTGCGCTGGCTGCGCTGTTGCTCTGTGCGCTTTTGGTAGGTGATGGTGAGTTGCTGTCGATCCAGCAGAGCCTGTGCAACTTTTATGAAGTGTTGTGGGTTGCTGCTGCGCTGTCCGATGCCGAGTATGCGTATGCGTTGCAGGGCATCATTCGGGGGATGGCCATGTTGGCTGAGCATGTTGATGATGAACTGTTTTAGTGGGGTGATCTGTTCATCCAGCAGCCCCGGCTGGATTTGGCTGAGCAGTTGTTGTGCCGCCAGCAGTGCTTGCAGTTCGGCATCGGAGAACCAGGTGCCGGGGAGTTCAAAGCTGCCGGCGCTGGCCGGATCGTAATAGTAACCCTGTTTATTGGAGCAGATGGGGGCCTGGTAGAGATCCCGAAGCTCTTGAATATCCCGGTAGATGGTTTTATCGGAGGCCTCCAGTTTTTCACAGAGTTCGGTAATGGCCAGAGGGTAGCGGCAATATTTGAACAGATGATTCATGCGGCGCTGGCGGTATTTTTTGCTGTCCATCTATCTACTCCCTGTAATCGTTATATGCTGCAATCAATCGCGGATCTTGAACCTGCCATTGATATTAGCATTCAACCTATGCCAAAATCGCGCACCTATGAATACAAGCAATCCGACGATACCACCCGCGCCCACGCTACCCCGGCCGCTGGCCTGGCCACTGGGGCTTCTTCCCATGGCGGCACACAGTGCTGTGCTGGTCACTTTTCTGAACCGCGTCTTTGCCTCGGCTCTGCGTGAGGGGGAGATGGATTTTCTGGAAGGGAAGATTATGCTGGTGCGTGTGAGGGATGCCGGGCTGCGTTACCGCATTACTCTGGCGAGCGGTAAATTGAGGCCTGAGCTAAGCCGCCGGGCGCACGATTTGAGCATTGAGGGGAGTATCTACGATTTTCTGCTGCTGGCCAGCCGTCGTGAGGATGCCGATACCCTGTTCTTTAACCGGCGCTTGAGGCTGGGGGGCAGTACGGAGCTGGGGCTGTTTATGAAAAACTTTCTGGATGCCTTTGAATTAGAGGGGCGCTGGGCCAGCAAGCTGAGCAAGCTGCTGGATGGGGCAACCACGGCCATTGGTCGTTTTAGCTAAAAATCATGTAACTATTCAGCTCACCCCTGAAATCCGCCATTTCGGTGTTACAAAATGATCATTTACACTTGTAAACTCACATTTTGCGCCTTGAACTGACGGATTTCAGGGGCAATCTGAACAGTTACAGGCGATTTTGTAAGGGTGCTGAATAGTTACAAAATCATTGCGCTTTCGATTTTCACCCTTGCTGGAAAGATACCGTAAAGGCTCCCTCTCCCTTGCAGGGAGAGGGCAAGGGTGAGGGTAGAAGCAGGCCAATTTCATTGGTTTTACAGTTTTCACCCCCATCCCAACCTTCCCCCTGCCAGGGGGAAGGAGCTTGAAAAGTGGTTTTTACAACGCTCCCGGCCAAAAAGAACAACTATTTGTAGTTATCCAATACGCTATCGGCAATACCCGGCTTGCCGTGCCAGTAGCCATCACAGGGGCCGGTTGGCATGTTTTTGTTCAATCGGGCTGCCGCATCTTCGGGCGACTCTTCTCCCTGCATGGCGTTGTGAAACGCTTCAATAACCTCCAATGTGTGTTCTGACTGGGGGCTGATGCGCAGGATATCAACACCCAGTGAACGCAGCTCATCCAGCTCGGCCAGCAGGTTGAAGGTGTGAGCAGATTGGGTCTGGATGCCATTGAGCGACAGAAAGCGGGTCTCATCCTGTGCCGAGAGGGTCATGCCATCGGGGTATTCGCCGCATTTGTAGTCGCAATCATCCTTTGGCAGGTTGTGCGCACGCGCGGTAAAGCAGCGCGCGGAGTAGGCCAGTGGCAGACGGCCATAGGCAAAGAGTTCGCTCTCCACCCCTTCCGGGCGCTCTTCCTGCATATCGGCAAAGGTCTCTTCTGATAGTTCAACCGGGAATACCCAGCGACACAGCCCCACTTTTGCCAGTTTGGCCAGGGCGCGCTGGTTGTAGACGTTGACGCTGGGGCCGGTCACAAAAGGCTTGCCTTTCATCAGCTGGATGGCGCCAATGTCGTTGGCTTCTACCAGGAATCTGTCGTTTTCACAGATGCGGCGCATCATCTTCAACTCAGACTCCGCCTCCAGCAGGGTCATGGTCGACATGACAACCTCTTTGCCTGCTGCGGCTAGTTGCTCGCCTATCTCCATCCAGTCACTAAAGCGTATTACGGCTCGCTTGGAGCAGATGATCTCGCCCAGGTAGACGATATCTACCGGTGATTTTTCCACCTGCTGGTAAAATTCCAGGGTCTTCTCCTTGGTCCAGAAATAGGTGATGGGGCCAAGTGATAGTTTCATTTGTCTGCTCATAGGTGTTCAGGGGGGTTATTGCCAGGGGCGGTGGTAGGCACCAAAGGTGGTCTGTGACCCTTCAGAGACCTTGGCCAGTTCGGCCAGCCACTCTGTTTTGGGTTTGAAGTGTTCGGGGTCTTTGGCACAGGCATCCAGCGCGGCTCGCCAGACGCGGGTCACCTGCTTTACGTAGACCGGGCTGCGCTGGCGTCCTTCAATCTTTACTGCGGCAATGCCGGCCTTTTGCAGCTCTGGCAGCATCTCCATGGTGTTCAGGCTGGTCGGCTCTTCGATGGCGTGGAAGGTGTTGCCGCCCACCTCGAATCGCGCCTTGCAGATGGTGGGGTAACCGGCATTCTCGCCTTTTTCTACGGTCTCGATCAGGATGCCGCCCAGGCGGGTCTCCAGCCCCTTGTCGGTCTCACGCCACTCCACGGCGCTGGCCGGGGAGCAGGCACCAAAGGTGTTGGGGGATTCGCCGGTCGCATAGGATGAGAGCAGACAGCGCCCTTCGACCATCACACAGAGGCTGCCAAAGCCAAATACTTCGATAGATACCGGGCTGTTCTCCACCACATGTTTTACCTGCGGCAGGGAGAGCACACGCGGCACCACGACACGGTTGATGCCAAAGTTCTCGTGAAAGAAGCGGATCGCCTCGTAGTTGGTGGCCGACCCCTGCACGGAGAGGTGCAGGTTCAGATCGGGCCAGCGGTTGCAGGCATAGTCCAGTACGCCGATGTCGGCTGCAATCAGGGCATCAAACCCCATCTCGGCAGCGCGATCCACCGCATCCTGCCATCTGCCCCAGCCTTCGGGTTGCGGGAAGGTGTTGAGTGCCAGAAAGGCGCGCGCATCTCTGTCATGCGCATACTGAACCCCTTCTGCCATCTTTTCAGGACTGAAGTTCAGGCCGGCAAAGTGCCGCGCATTGGTATCATCGCGAAAGCCGAAGTAGACCGCATCAGCGCCATTATCAACGGCCGCTTTCAAGGAGGGCAGGTTGCCCGCAGGACAGACGAGTTCCATAGAGTTCACACACGCATTTCTGAAAAAGGGTTGCAAGGTTACGGGGTTGTCTCCCCGACGGCAAGTAGAGAACGCGCTAAAGCGGCTCCCTGATGACTCTGGCGGGATTTTAATTCGTTTTCAATGCCATTCAAAACTGCCCACTTTTTGGCGCACCAGCTGGGTGCCAGCAGGATATCCGCTGCGCAGGTTCCGGTTGCCCGGTGGTAGATCACCTCGGGTGGGGTGCGCTCGATCAGATCCGCCGCGATGGAGAGATAGTCTTCATATTCAAGGGTTTGGTACTCACCGCGCCGCCACTGGTTGGCCAGGCTGGTGCCTTTTACCACATGCAGCGGGTGCAGTTTTAGCCCATCGACCCCCAGATCCAACACCCGATCCAGGCTCTCCAGCGCATGGCTTCGGTCTTCACCCGGCATCCCTATAATAAGGTGGGTGCAGACCGGCAGGCCACGCTGGCGTGCAGCCAGAACGGTCTGCCGGTATTCGGCAAAACCGTGGCCGCGATTGACCCGTTCCAGCGCCTCGTCAAAGGCCGATTGAAGCCCCAACTCCAGCCAGACCTCATAGCCACGCGCCTGATAGTCAGCCAGAAGATCCAGCACCTGGCTTGGCACACAATCGGGTCGGGTGCCTACCGACAACCCCACCACATCAGACTCTGCCACCGCTTCATCGTAGAGTTGCGCCAGATACTCAACATCCGCATAGGTGTTGGTGTAGGCCTGAAAGTAGGCGATAAATTTTTTGGCTCCGGTACGGCGCGCCAAAACGCGGCGACCGGCTTCGATCTGCACCGCCACAGAGGGGGACTCACGGGCGCTCGGATTAAAGGAGGCATTGTTGCAAAAGGTGCAGCCACCCCGCCCCTTGCTGCCATCACGATTCGGGCAGGTAAACCCGGCATTGATCGCCAGCTTATGCACCCGCTGGCCATATCGTCGCAGCAGATCCTGACCGAAGGTGTTGACGTAATCCGACAGTGCCATTCATTCACTCGTGGGGGTTGCAGGGTACAGAAGGGTTAAAATTGACATTTATCATAAAATAGACCAACTTGAATCGCCATACCCCGGCAATCATAGCGGCTAATAATATCTGATTATACTGCGCATTTCCTTAGCAAAACACTCTGACATTTCCATCCCTCCCACAAACCCCCCCATAGCATTTTTGCTCTGGACATTATTCCCCAGGTAGCCGATTATTCGCATATTATAATAACCCTTTGCTTCATAAGTTATGTTTGCAGCCATACCACACAAGCATGCCAGAGCCGATGCATAGAGCAGGCCAGCCCTCTCAGCCCTTTTTAGGGGTTGCAGTGGTCGCTGTTGATGCCTATGATTGCGCCGCAAAATAGTCCGCAAGTTGTATGCGGCAGCGGATTAACCCACCGCAGAGCTATACCGCCATCTATTTAATTCCGTTGTTTACGCCCGGAAACCTCACAACTTTCCGAGCTGAAGATTCTTTAAAATATTATTATTATTTAAGGGGAAAATTGTGAGTGAACATATTTTGCGCCAGACCCAGGCTTCAGAGAGTACAGAAGTTGAACCAAAACCAAGGAAGCCCCTGTTAGCCCTGGCGCTCTCTTTATGCCCGGGACTGGGGCACCACTATGCCGGTTATCTGGGGCGCGGCATCTTTTTTTACATCATGCTGGTTGTCATCTCTTGGGCTGCCGCTGCGGCCTTTATGTTTGTTGACAGCCGCATCAGTGTCATCTTTCTGGCAACACCTTTCGTCGGTATTGCACTTATTGCGCTCGATGCCTACCGCTTAGCCAAGAAACAACCTGCTGACTATAAACGCCAATGGTTTAATCGAGGCTGGATCTACACAGCTGTATTCCTGACCCTTGTCGTTACTATCAACCCCCTAATGGATAAGATCGCAGGCAGCCATATTGTCAGAGCCTACTTCATCACCTCCCCCGGTATGGATCCCACCATTCTTTCGCATGACATTATCCTGGTTAACAAGATGGTTACCCCTAAAAAACAGGATATTGCCCTGATTGAGTTTGCCGACGATGACCAGCGCCAGCTTACCAACCTGAAGGGTGGTGGTCAGCTTGTGGGGCGTATTATTGGCGTTCCGGGTGATACTGTAGAGGTCAACGCCAGTGGTGTTTACGTCAATGGCAAACAGTTGGATGAGCCATACGCAAACTTTGTAGAGCCTACAAGAACCGGGGCGCTCTATGATGAGACCAGCTATTTTGAACCGACACAGGTGCCCACAGACAGCTACTTTGTCCTTGCTGACAACCGCACCTATGGCTTTGACAGCCGGATTCTGGGCTTTATTCCAAAAGAGAAAATTGGTGGCAAAGTGACCAAGGTTTTCTGGTCATGGAACCTTGATGAGGGGCACTTCAAATGGGAAAGAACTGCGCTGGGCCTTAAATAAACGGCGTTACCTCTTAAGCAATATCACTATCACTTAGGTGGTAATTTTCCGTACCCCTTAGACTGGGCTTTATGCTATTATCGTCGCCCATTAATTTGGGCGGCAACAATCCTGCTTGTTTTATTGGGCGGATTGCATAAATGAAAAAATAAAACCGGGTCAGTGACGCATTAAATCGCCACTAAAACAGATGGTATTTAAGACCAGCCCCCCTGTGGGGCTAATCTTGAATCCAGGCAGCAGTTTAAGAAACCCCGCATTTTTTCAACCCTGACAAACAACCAAATCCAACAGGCCTGTAAAGGTGAGAATAATGGGTGTATTACCAAACAAGATGCTTCACAGCACCGCTAAACGGCATACCGAAGCCTTTGCGGCACTGTTAGCCATGTTTTTAGTCATCTTCATGCTGGGCGGCCTGACATGGACAGCACCTGCCCAGGCAGAAGATGAGCTGAACTGCGTGCTGTGTCACAAGTTCCGCGGCTTGAGCAGGATTGATGAGGAGGGTCGTTTCAGACTCTTCTACATCAACGAAAACCTGTTTATGAAGGGGCCGCACAAACGCGTCATGTGCCTGGACTGCCATCGGGATATCAAAAAGATCCCGCACGATCCTGCCGAGAAGGTGAACTGCACCGTTGAATGTCACCTGACCGAGCCTTCGAGCAAACAGAATTTTACCCATGCACCGGTAAAAGAGATCCTGGATGCCAGCGTGCACAGCAAGTACGACAAAGAGGGTAACCTCAAGGATTACCCGGAGGATTACCCCGGCTGTAAGGATTGCCATGAGCAGCCACTTTATCGCCCCCTCTCCTTCTTCAAGGGTGAATCTGCCGGCATATCCCGGCGTGGCCTGAGCCGCTGTAAGAGCTGCCACCAGACGGGCGATTTCGCAGAGGATTTTTACAGTCATGTTACCTCTCGTCTACAAAAGACCCGCGAATCACGCGAAATCGTCGAGACCTGTGCCAAATGCCATGCCGACCCGGCATTTCAGAAACGGCACGGACTGGACAACGTGGTTGCCTCATATAAAGAGACCTTCCACGGCAAGGCTGTAACCTTCGGTTCCGATGAAACCGCCGACTGCATGGACTGTCATGTCGTCTATGGTGAGAGCGTCCACTCCATCGAAAGCCACACTGAACCCACCGCATCAACACATAAAAACAATGTCGCAGCCACCTGTCGAAATGAGGAGTGTCACGTCAAGGCAGGGGAGGCAATTGCTTCATACCAGGTGCACACTGACTATAGCAACGCAGAGAAATACCCTATGCAGTACTACATGCTCAAGTTCTTCCAAGGGCTGATGGCTGCGGTACTCTACTTTTTCATCATTGTTATTTTTCTTGAGCTGCTGAGACGCCTGTTTCCTAACTTCTGCTTCATCAAGGAAAAACCAACTGATGCTAAATCAGTGCTGCAAAACTCCAGCTCTGAGAAAGGTGCGTAATCATGTCAGATAGATACCCAAAAATTAATTATCGCAACGGTAAGCGCTTCTTCTTCAGGTTTTCCCTGATGCAGCGTGTGCAGCACATCATTCTGTTTTCATGTGTCATCACCCTCGGTCTTACCGGGTTCCCACAACGCTATTACAATGAAGCATGGGCAGAGCCACTCTTTACCTTTATGGGCGGGATTGAGATGGCACCCCAGATCCACCGCGCTGCAGGCGTGGTACTGATCTGCCTCTTCTTCTTCCATACCGGCTACTGGATGTACCTGTTTTACAGGAACAAGCTCAAGCCACTGATCAAAGAGAGAAATCTTGGTCCCGGCACCTTTTTCAAGGCATTTATGTCCATGGAGATGATGCCCAATGCAAAGGATGGGCGGGATATTGTGCAGATGTTCAAGTACCTGCTCTATCTCTCACCCAAGCCACCACAGTATGATCGCATCTGCTGGAAAGAGAAGTTCGACTACTTTGCACCCTACTGGGGCATCCCCATCCTCGGCCCAGCCGGTCTGGCGCTCTGGTTCCGTGATGAATTTACCCAGATCTTTCCCGGATGGCTGCTCAATGCCTTCTATATCATGCATACGGATGAGGCACTGCTGGCAGGGCTGTTTCTGTTCTTTGTCCACTGGTACAACGTGCACTATGCGCCTGAAAAGTTCCCTTTAGGCACCGTGTTTCTCACCGGATACCTCTCTGAAGCAGACATGATCCACGAGCATTATGCAGAGTATGTGGAAACCATGACCGAACAGGGACTCGCACACGAAATCAAGCCCCAGGGCCATCACTGATAAGGCCGGGAGAGACGAATGCTACACCTCATTAAAACAATTATTAATAAGGTCTATATCATATTCCTTATGTGCTTCACGGTCTGGTACGGGTTTTTTCTTTATCCCGTTATATGGGGGCATGGTGGAGCCGATCATGATGTAGATCCGACCGCAGCTACCGAGGCAAATGTAGATGCGGAGATCGCAGCACTGTTGAATGAAGCGGATATGCAGGAGGAGCAGTTTGCCTCGGCATTGAGGGAACAGGGCCGCATAGCAACCACCAACCTCGGTTATATGGTGGTGGAGGAGGAGTATGTGCAGGGTCACTTCCATCATGTTGGAATGACGGTTGAACCCGATGACAGCAGTCTTTGCATTCGCTGCCACGGTGCCATCCCTCATGACAAGGCCAAGGCTATTCGCGCATTCCTCAATATGCATGCTTTCTACGTGGCTTGTGAAACCTGCCATATCCAGCCCAAAACGGAGGGAGAGAGCTGGGCCTTCCGCTGGTATGACAAAAAGTCAGGTGAGCTCATCAGTAACCCACCGGGGCTGACCTCGCTTGATAAGTCCATGTATGGCAACTACGGTGCAAAGATTGCGCCGGGTCGTATCAGCAGCAGCGGTCAATTCATGTTTCTGAATGACGAGAAAGAGCGGGCTTTTGTTGAGAAGTACCTGCAAGAGAAGGATCGCCTGGGCTCTACCCAGCAGTCAAAGATGAAGAAGGTGATTCATAGACGAATTGATGAAGACCCTCTGATGTGCGACGGCTGCCATAACGATACAAGCCCTTATCTGCCCTATGACCTGCTGGGTTATCCCAAACGTCGCAAACAGGATCTGGTGGGGACTGAGGTTGCAGGCATGGTTGCCAAATATCAGGAGTTCTATATGCCTAAATTCCTTCTTCCAGGCGATAACTGGAAGCCTGAAGCCCCTAAGCCAGCTGCAGAAAAGGCTGAAGAGGATGGCGCATATTAGGCAGGCCACCCCTTCCTTAGAGCAGACCTGAAAAAAGGGGCATCATTGTTAGGATGATGCCCCTTTTTTTCTCTTTAACCCGCTAACGATTGTTTGTAATCAATGCCCAGTACCCAGGATATCTCTCTTGGTAAGGACATGGCAGCGCCTGCAATTTGCATATCCACTCGCTGGAAAAGCCACCTTACCATGGCACTTTCCACACCACTTTCCTTCAAATATCTCCTGCATATTGAAGATGTTTGCACCGATCTGTTTTTTAAAGGGTTTGGGATGGCAGCTATCACAGCTGAGCCAATAGGAGTGAATCCCATGGGGAAAGGCCACATCGGCCATCATATAGACCTTGGCCTGAAAGAAGATAATATTATCAAGGAAGCCTTCATACGGGGCTTCCTCCTCCCCATCATTTAGCGTTCCCCTTGGGCGGATGGTGCCGTCGGTTACCGCCTTGTTCCAGTTGATCATTCCAAGCTGATCTTTTGGCAGCAGCTCAAAAGCCGGGATTGGATGTTCATCTGAGCCGCCAATTTTTTCAAAGGTGCCATAGAACTCCATATCCTGAAGCAGCTCCTTTAGCATCTCCTCTTGCGAAATATTACAGGATGAATCCAGAATCGCCTTGCATTTACGCAGGGAATCCTCTTCTGCCAAGACAGCGGGGGCTGGGGCGCAGATCAGCAACAACCACGCCAGCACCTTAACCTTAGGTGGAGAACAGACATATTTCATACAACCTGGTACTCCGGCAAGTTTATCTTTTTATAGCTATTCAGCGCCTCTGAATAATCACCTGCAACGGTTCAGATTGCCCCTGAAATCTGTCAGTTCAAGGATGGGCTGAACAGTTACCCTGTTCTTTTACTATTTTTTCGCCGTTACTTCCACAGTTTGCTTCGGTGTTTGGTGGCAGCGGTTGCAATCGGTTAAAGGAAAAGCAACCTTTCCGTGGCAGCGTCCACACCATTTCCCCTCAACAATCCCCTGCATGGTCATTTTGTTTTTGCCTTTGGCCATAATGAATATGCCAGTATGGCAATTTTCACACTTTAGCCAATAGGTATGGGCCTTATGAGGGAACATGACATCATTTACAAAATCACCTTTCGCTGTAATGAGCACATTCATATCAAAAGGCGGCATCTCTGGCACGCCTGGTTTGATAGAGCCGCGCGGCTTGATGATCCCCTCATTTACAATTGCCATCCAGTCAATCAGACCAAATTTATCTTTTGGAAGCCCTACTCCAGCCAGTGCTTCCGGGGGGGTTCCCTGCCCATACTTATAGGCATCAGATGCCGTGCCTGACGGGTCACCCATTTTTGCCATTTTTCCAGTAATGCTTAAATAGATCCCGCTTCTTGGGTCATCCGGCCCAAATGCGGGGAGTGCGGCTTTTGGTTTTTGCGCTGAGGGCTTTTTGGCTCTGCTCTCTGCCGCTGCTGGCAGCGCTTTACTGCTCTCCTTTGTGCTATCAACCATTTTCTGCTGCGGCTCTGCCATGGCTTTTGCTGGAGCATTTGGCACTGGCTCAGGCTTTGGTGCCGTTACTGAGGCAAGGTTCTTTCTCTTTTCCACCACATCTGCAGCAGGCTCATTGGTGGTCGCGGCTGGTACAGCATCCCTTTTATCCGATGTCTGTACCCGCTGGGTATCACTCTGCTTGCAGCCGGTTAACAACAGCAATGGCAGCAACAGGGTCGCTAATGCCAGACCATTACGAACAGTGACTAGAGTTTCCATAATGCCTCCCTTCTACTGCTTTGCTGCATCAGCAGTCTGTTTAGGTCTGAATTCTGCGGTGTGGCAACGGTCGCAATAGAGTGCTTCCCATGCAATCTGCCCATTATGGCAGACACCACAGGCTTCACCTTCCATAATACGGCGCATGGAGATGCTGTTTTGCCCCTGCTTCATAATAAAGATATTTTCGTGGCACACTTTGCATTTGAACCTGATGCGGTGAAACCAGTGGGGAAAGATGACAGCCTTTACATCCGCCTTTTCCATACTGCTGCGGGTAGAGTCCATGTAGATATCAGCATATTCTCTGGCAACAGCTGTAGAGGCTCCTCCCAAAACAGACGCCATAACCAGCAACGTCACTAATAAAATTTTACGGGTCATCGTTATTTTCCTCATTATCGTGCCTTGCTTCCGTTGAGAATAGCAGAATAGAACCCTGCCCTACAGGCATGCCTCATTTGCGCTTTTTGACTTAAGTCAATATTTACCACGGCATAGTTGCCTCGTCAACTATTTTGCTGCCCGGGCAGCAGTGCTGGGCACCCTTGCTTATATCAGATGCACTATACTAAGCAGGCATCAAATGCGCTTGTCATACCATTGCAGCTTCTACAGCACGAAAGATAATCAATAATGATTTCATATATTTACAAGATCAACAACCGATTTATCTGGCTCTTTGTTCTACTGTTCTCTCTGGCCGGCAGCTCAGGTGCCATGGATAATGCAACCTTTCTCCAACAGTTTGCACACAACTATGAAGAGCAAAGATTCAATGACCAGCTGGACCTTGTACGCCTCAACAAACCGCTGATCCCAGGCGCAGTAGCTGATCTCATTAAAGAGGCCATGAGCGATGGGCGAAGCTTTGAACAACGCATGCAGCAGCTCAACATTGCCAGCGCCATCGCCTATATGTATCTGCACTGGCATGAGGATGAGAGCCTCATCAAACAGGTCACCCCGCTTATTCAAAAGGAGCTGATGCAAGAGCAAAAACGCATTTCTGAAATAATGAGATGGAAAAAAGAGGAGCGATTTCTTGGCAATTTTGTCATGAAAAAGCATGCAAAGGAGATGACAGAGAAAGGGCTGCCCATGGTGCTTTACCCCCACTGGCTGCATCGCATCATGTATGAGTGCAAGGTTTGCCATAACGGCATATTCAAAATGAAGCGCTGGGAGAACGACCTGTCACGGCAGCGTATTGAAAAAGGGGAGCAGTGTGGCGTCTGTCATAACGGTGTAGAGGCATTTGCAGCCGATGAGGCATCCAACTGTAAATTCTGCCATGTTGCAGGCTCACCTGATGCAGAACATCTGCATCATCCAGAAAGGGTCAAACAGGCTCAAATTAAGGCCGCTGCAGAGAGTGTGGGAGCTGAGTGGCGTCCAGAAAACCTCCCTGATGGCAGGCTACCCCTGGACCGCTTTCAATTTATCGACTGGATGAAGCTGAAAGAGAACGACGTATTCACACCCGTGGCATCACTAGACAAAGGCTATATTGAAGAGGTTCGGGATAATAAAATACTTTTTGCCTCACGAAGCGGTTTTGTCAATGATGTCATCTTCGACCATAAAATCCATTCCGACTGGGTAGACTGTGCAACCTGTCACCCCGCAATATTCAAGGATGAGCTTGGCGGGAACAAGATGAAGATGACTGATATGTCAAAAGGACTCTACTGCGGAGTCTGTCACGGCAAGGTTTCATTTACCTTTGCTGACTGCCTCAGGTGCCACAAAAAGACCACCGGCAAACTCAGCCTGGATGAATCACGCACTATCGATGCTTTAAAACGACCCACCCCATAAATCACTCCGACAGGCTTTTTGAGGTGATCTCATACACATCTTTGGAGAGACCCTCTGCTGACAAAATGCGCTGTAGCTGAAACTGCATCAATCTACGTCGGGAGTCATCGTAACGCTGCCAGCGTGACATCAGGCGAAGCATACGCGATGCGACCTGTGGGTTCAGTCTGTCCAGCTCAAGTACCGCATCCGCCAGAAAGGCATAGCCCGATCCATCTGCTGCATGGAAGCGGATGGGGTTGGCGCTACAGAAGGCACCAATGAGGCTGCGCACCTTATTGGGGTTTTTAATGGAGAAGGCGGCATCCTCCCTCAACGCCTTTACCCTTGCCAGGGTATCCGGCAGCTTTGAGGTCGCCTGGATGGCAAACCATTTATCCAGCACCAGGGTATCCTCTCTCCACTTTGTGTAGAATCCGGCCAGTGCCTGCTCCCGCTCGGGGCAATCCCGGTTGGCCAGCAGGCTCAGTGAGGCGATCACATCGGTCATATTGTGGCTCGCCTGAAACTGCTGAAGACAGAGTGAACGCGCCTGTGCATCATCCAGCTGCATGAGATAACCGAGGCAGATGTTCTTTAAACGCCGCCGCCCCATATCAGCCGCCTCAGGGCGGTACCCGCCCTCTTCCTTACTGGCCTGGTAACAACCCAGGAGATCCGCCTTCAGCTGCTCGGCAATATATTTTTTCAGTGCCTCGCTTGCGGTGTGAATGCCCTCTACGTCCACCTCATCCATCTGATCTCCAAGATAGGATTCTGAGGGAAGTGTCAGTATTTCAGCCCGCAATGCCTGATCCACAGCAGTGTCATGTAATACCTTGCGTAGAGCATCAATGTACCCCGATGGCAGAGATAGGGTTTTATGCTGCACCCGGTTCAGAATAATACGTTGGCTCAGCATCTGCGCCGCATCCCAGCGGTTAAAGTCATCGGTATCATGCGCCATAAGAAACATCAGCTCCTCATCGCTATAGTCATAACAGACCTTTACCGGCGCAGAGAGGCCTCGCAGCAGTGAGGGTATGGGGCGCTCTTTCAGGCCTGTAAAGCAAAAGGTTTCCACCGGCTTGCGCAGCTCAAGAACCCTTGTACCAGGAACCGGCTTCTCTTCACCCGCCAGCAGAACCGGCAGATCTGCACCTGTACTATCCAGCAAACCCATAGCCAAGGGAATGTGGAAGGGTGATTTGTGCTTTTGCCCTGGCGTGGCGGGGCAGGATTGCGCAACCGTCAGTTTGAAACTGGCTTTTGCTGCATCATACTCACTCGTAATATGCAGTTCAGGGGTTCCCGCCTGGCTATACCAGTTTTTGAACTGCTCCAGATCCAGCCCACTGGCATCCTGCATACACTGTACGAAATCATCTGTGGTTACGGCCTGCCCATCGTGGCGCTCAAAATAGAGATCTATCCCCCGCCGGTAGGCGTCACTTCCGAGCAACTGATGCTGCATGCGCACCACCTCTGCCCCTTTTTCATAGATGGTTACAGTGTAAAAATTATTGATCTCGATGTAGGCATCCGGTCGAATCGGGTGCGCCATCGGCCCTGCATCTTCTGCAAACTGGTGTGCTCGCAACAGGCGCACATCCTCAATGCGCTTCACCCCGCGGGAGCCCATATCGGCCGAGAACTCCTGATCCCGAAATACGGTTAGCCCCTCTTTCAGGCTCAGCTGAAACCAGTCCCGGCAGGTTATGCGGTTGCCTGTCCAGTTGTGAAAATACTCATGTGCAATGACCGATTCAATGCCCTGGAAATCCTGATCTGTGGCCGTGTCCGCCCTGGCCAGTACATACTTGGAGTTGAATATGTTGAGCCCTTTGTTCTCCATCGCCCCCATATTGAAATCATTGACCGCCACAATCATGTAGATATCAAGATCATACTCACAACCATAATTCTGCTCATCCCAGGCCATCGCCTTTTTCAGGGATCGCAATGCATAGTCACACTTATCAATATTCTCAGGCTCCACATAGATCTGTAACACCACATCGCGCCCGGAACCCGTTGTGTAGCTGCTCTCTATATGACACAGATCACCCGCAACCAGGGCAAACAGGTAGCTGGGCTTGGGGAAGGGATCATGCCAGCACATCAGATGCCGACCGCCGGGCAGCTCCCGGCTTTCGATCGGATTGCCATTGGAGAGCAGCACCGGGTATTTCACCCTGTCTGCGGTTATTGTGGTGGTGAAACAGGCCATCACATCCGGCCGATCCAGATACCAGGTGATGCGGCGAAACCCCTCCGCTTCACACTGGGTACAGAACATGCCATTCGACTGATACAGCCCCTCAAGCGCGGTGTTATTTTGCGGAAAAATCCTGACCGTACTCTCCAGAACAAACTGCTCTGGCAACTGAAAAATGGTCAGGCTCTCATCATCCTGAGCATAATCATCAGGGTTCAGCGGCTCTTCATCCAGCTTTAGCGACAGCAGCTCCAGCTGTTCACCGTGCAGCCGCAAAGGCTCACTCTCTGCACCCGGATCCCTGCGTATGTAGAGCAGTGAGCGAACCAGTGTATGCTCCTCACCCAGATCAACATGCAACTCCACCTGATCAATATGGAATCCTGGGGATTGGTACTCCCTCAAATAGATGGTTTTCGGTGTATCATGCAACATCTTATTTTTCCTTATTTATTAAACCTAGAAAAATCAGTTAAACGCACGCACATGACGCAAGCTCTTGATCCGCCTAGCTATACAAAAAAGATCCTCATCACCCATTAGGTGACCACGGACTTTTTTGTTACGCTAATCGAACCAATATCTCGCCTAAAGCGCCTACTGTTGGTACGCCCTGCACGTAGGTTCAACTGATCTTTCTAGGTTAAACCGAATCTTATGCCTGATATTATCGTCTATAGCACCACATATTGTCCCTACTGCGTTAGAGCAAAACAGCTGCTTGAACGGAAAGATGTTGAGTACCAGGAGGTCATGGTCGACCATGATCCCAGCCTGATGCAGGAGATGATGGAGCGCAGCCAGCGCCGTACCGTACCTCAGATCTTTATTAATGAGCAATCCATTGGCGGCTATGATGATCTGGCTCATCTTGATGCCAAAGGGGAGCTGGATGTCTTGCTCGGGCTAGCAGATGCGCCTGGATAAATGGCTCTGGGCTGCCCGCTTTTTCAAAACGAGAAAACTGGCCGTTGAGGCGGTCAATGGCGGCAAGGTGCATCTGAATGGGCAACGCACAAAGCCCGGTAAGGAGGTTCAGAGTGGATCCCGGTTGCGCATTCACAAAGGCTCACTGGAGTGGGAGATTGAGGTAAAGGTGTTGCCCAAACAGCGCCGCCCCGCCTCCGAAGCGGCGCTTTTCTATGAGGAGAGTGAAGAGAGTATCTGCAAACGGCAACGCATCTCAGCCGAACTGCGCGATCAGCGCATTGCAGCGGGGCCACAGCAGACAGAGAAACCCAGCAAGCGCAACCGACGCATGATTCATCGCTTTACCAACAAATCAGAGTAGCAGAAAGGCTATACCTTCCCAGCCGCTAATTCCCTTCGATGCGCATCCGTTCCAGACGCTTGAGCGCCAAACGGGCAGCCGTGCTTGATGCATACTGTTCAGTCACCCTCTCCAGGGTCTTGCGCGCCTCTGCCCACGCCTTCTGCTCATACTGAATAAAGGCGATCTTCAGCAGTGAATCAGGCACCTTGGTGCTGTCGGGGTAGTTCTGCACCACCTTGGTAAACTCATCCAGTGCCGTTGCAAAATCCCGCGTTACATAGCTGGCCTCACCTACCCAATACTGCGCATTAGCCGCCAAACTGCCATTCGGATACTGTCGCAAAAAAGCCCGGAAGGCCTGTTTGGCTTCCTCATAACGCCGCTGCATAAGCAGATCAAAGGCCTGTTTATAGAGGGGCTGTTCCAATGCCGGGTCGGCAGGTGGCGCAATCGCAGTGACAGCCTCCCCGGCCACTGGCACAGCAGCTGTTGATGAGGGAGCAGAGAGCTCCTTCACAGGCACCTCTTGAGATGTTATCTGGCCAGCCGGTTGTGAGGCCTTAGCGGCAGGCTGGCTGAGAGGAGGGCGTGACTCTGCCGCTGCCTCAGCGGCAGGTGGTGTCACGATAGGCTGTTTTGTCGTCAACTGCATCATGCGGCGATCTATATCACTATACAGATCACGCTGGCGTTTTTTCAGTAGCTCCAGGTTGTGACCCTGCAGTTCCACATCACCTCTCAGCTGCTGGATCTCTTGCTGAATGCGATCAAGACGCATGAGGATGTCAGTCAGTGCCTGCATCCGGCGTTCCACCAGTTGCAGTCGACCTTCTATAGAGAGTACAGCAGACTTCCCCTCCAATAGAGGGGAAGTCTGCACCGTGGAGCGAACAATAGGTGCCGCCCCAAATGCGGGCATCGCCACCAACAATGCGCACAGGGGCGCAGCACCTGCAGACCACTTCATCATCTAGAAATCCTTTATTTAATAGGCAAAAACGGCCCGGCGGTTCTGGCTCCATGCCGCCTCGTTGGAACCCATGGCAACGGGCTTCTCTTCACCATAACTGATGGTGGTGATCTGACCAGAGGAGGCGCCCTGCGCCTTCAGCAGATTGGCTACCGCATTGGCACGACGCTCACCTAATCCGATATTGTATTCGCGTGAGCCACGTTCATCACAGTGACCTTCAACTATAACCGTCTGGCTTGGGTTTTGCGCCAGATACTCGCCATGTGCAACAACGATGTCTCTGTATTCAGGTTTGATCTCACTGCGGTCAAAATCAAAATGGATGACTCGGGTTGAGGTCAGTTTTGCGGGGTCATCCAGTGGATGACCTGTCCAGCCACTGCCTGCCTGGGCGCCGGATGTTGCAGCATCTTCGCCATGCATGGAGTGATCCATCGCTTCATGCGTTGTATCTGGCATCTCGCTCACGGGTGCTGCATCCTCTACTTTTTTCTCAGTTGAGCTACAACCCACAAACAGCAGGGCGGCCAGCATTAACGGGATGAATTTGATCATTTTGTGTTTCATTATTGCCATTTCCTCTCTAAATATTATTGACTATATGGAGCCCATGCAGGCTCACGCACATCACCTGCTTGCAAGGCCAGCCGCTGTTTAACACGACCATCCACCGACACTGCGGCCAATTCACCCTGCCCTTTTACCTTAATTGCGTAAATTACCATGCTGCCGTTCGGGGCGAAACTAGGCGATTCATCTAACGCACCCTCACTTAAAACCTGTAGCTGCGATGATGCCAGATCCAGCACACCAATGCGAAAATCCGATCCAACCTGGGTCACCATGGTGATCAGTTTCCCATCCGGTGAATATGAAGCACGCGCATTATACTTGCCTTCGAAGGTAATGCGTTCGGCTTTTCCTCCCCCAGAGGGCATTCTATAGATCTGCGGTCTGCCGCCTCGATCTGAGGTCCATATAATGTGCCTGCCATCCGGTGACCAGGCAGGCTCTGTATCAATCGCATAGTGTCGCGTCAAGGGTTGCAGTGTACGCCTCGCCAGATCAAGAATAAAGATATCCGGGTTGCCATCCTTTGATAAGGTCAATGCCAGTTTGCGCCCATCCGGTGACCAGGCGGGTGCACCATTGATCCCTTTGTATGATGCGATCCGCTGGCGCTTCCCGGTGTAGACCTCCTGCACAAAAATGGAGGGGCGGCCTTTTTCAAAGGAGACATAGGCCAGCTTCAGGCCGTCCGGTGACCAGGCGGGTGACATCAGCGGCTCGGTTGAGGTGACAATGGTTTGTGGATGGTAGCCATCTGCATCCGCCACCTGAAGTGCTATCTTACGTTTGCCTGTTGGCTGGGCAATGGAGGTGATATAGGCCACGCGCGTTGCAAAGGCACCCCGCTGGCCGGTGAGCTTTTCATAGATCAGGTCACTGATGTGATGGGCCGTTGCCCGTAGATCACGCGCAGTCGTTGGGATGCTGTAGCCCGCAAGCTGCTCACCCTTGAAGACATCAAACAGCTGGAAGCGCACCAGGTAGCCACCGACACCGTTGGGCGTTACCTGCCCCACGACCAGGCTCTCCATACCCAGCACCTTCCAGTCTCGAAAGTCCACGCCCGCCCCGGTGTGCGGGAAGGCGATCATATCCTTTGTCGGCAGGGTCTTGAAGCGCCCGCTACGTTTCAGGTCGGCATTCACAATGGAAGCGACATCCTCGCTGGGAGCACGCCCAGCCCCCTGCCAGCCAAACGGCACTATGGCAATGGGCAGGGCACCGATCTCGCTCTCTGTAATCTCAATTACCAGTGGTGCGCTGTGAGCCACCTGACACATCAAAATCGCCACAATGATCAACAGTTTTTTCATGGGGTTAAATAGTATCATTTGGTTGGATTAAAGTTCAGACTCAGATCACGAAACGCCTCAAAGCCAGCACCTTTTGGTACCGGGAGTGGGTCGGCTTTATACACCGCCCTCGCTACCGACCGGTCAAAGGCATCGCTCCCGCTACTGCGCGTAATACTCACCGAGACCACGCCACCACCCGGTATCAGGCGCACTCGCAACGTGCAGCTTAGCCCCTCACTCACCGTTGCTGGGCGCAGCCAGTTACGCTCTATCTTCTGTTTGATGGCAAAAATAAACCGGGTTCGCTCGGTGGCCATCCGCTCTGCCTCCAGCTCCGCCTGTAGCGCATCCTCCAGCGCTTTTTGCTCTGCGGCCAGGCGGGCTGCGGCCTCTGCGGCTTTGCGCTTTTTCTCTGCTGCGGCTTTTTTTCTGGCCTCTTCGGCTTTGCGCTTTTTCTCTGCTGCGGCTTTTTTTCTGGCCTCTTCGGCCTTGCGCTTTTTCTCGGCCTCGGCCTTTTTCTTGGCCGCTACGGCCTTGCGTCTCTTTTCCGCTTCAGCCTTTTTTCTGGCCTCTGCCCTCTTTTTCTCTGCCGCTGCCTTTCTCTTCTGCTCAGCTGCAACGCGCTTTTTAACCTCTGCCTGCTTTTTTGCCTCTGCCTTTGCCTTTTTCTCTTTGGCTTTGCGTTTTTTTTCTAATTCAGCCAGTCTCTTTTTCTCTTTTTCCTGTTTGCGTTTTATCTCTGCCAGGCGTCTCTTCTCCTTGGCTATTTTTTCAGTCTCTGCTTTTTTCAGCTTCTCAACCTCAGCGTCCACCCTGGATTGATCAATGATCTTTGCCTGAACGATATCAACATTTGATTTGGGCGGGGTTGGCGTCTCCAGCCAGTCTGCACCGATAACCATGAATGCAATAACCGCAATATGCATCACCACTGAGATCGCCACTGCCATCGGGTTACGCTTGATGATCTCCCGCATGCAGGTTACTCAGGCTGCTCGGCAATCAGGCCGACATTGGGGGCACCGCCCGCCTGGATCAGTACCATGGCCTGCATTACCCGGCCATAGTCAACGCTCCTGTCACCCTTTACCAGGATGGGGGTTTGGGGCTTGTATTTGAGCACTGCGGCAATGCGTGTCACCAGCATATCACTCTCTATAGGCTGATCCTTGCCTTCACCAATGTCGATGAAGAGCTCCCCGGCCGCATTGATTGAGACGACAACCGGGTCTTGTGCCTCGGCAGGCAGTGGCTCGGCATCCGCCTGCGGCAACTCCACCTTGACCCCCTGGGTCAGCAGCGGTGCTGTGATCATGAAGATCACCAGCAGCACCAGCATGACATCAATGTAGGGCACTACATTGATCTCTGACATTGGCCGTCTGCGTCGCCTTTGTCTCGTCATTAGCAAAGATGCCAAGGCGCAAGGGGCAAGGGGCAAGGAGGTACAGGCGTCCCTTGCATCCTGTCCTCTTTTTCTTGTATCTGATTAAACATGCGCCTGACGCTGCAGCAGCGTGGTGAACTCATCCAGAAAATCCTGGTAGCGGTTGTTCAGCCGTTCCACATCATTGGCGTAACGGTTGTAGGCCACCACGGCCGGGATGGCCGCAAACAGCCCCATTGCGGTAGCGATCAGCGCCTCTGCAATACCGGGGGCGACCAGGGAGAGGGTCGCCTGTTTGACATTACCCAGCGCCTGAAATGAGTTCATGATGCCCCACACCGTTCCGAACAGCCCGACATAGGGGCTGGTGGAGCCGACGGTTGCCAGAAAGGAGAGGTGGGTTTCAAGTGAGTCCATCTCGCGGCTCAAGGCCACACGCATGGAGCGCTGGGCACCTTCGATAACCGCCATGGGGTCGATCTCTGAGCTTTGCCGCAGACGGGCAAACTCTCTGAATCCGGCATGGAAGATGGAGGCCATCCCTTTGATGTTGTCGCTGTCCCGATCCACCGCACGAAACAGATCGTTCAGATCCCCACCGGCCCAGAAGCGGCTCTCGAAATCATCCGCCGCCGTGCGTGCACGCTTCAATACCTTGGCACGGTCAATGATCATGCTCCAGGAGATGATGGAGGCCAGGATCAGCGTCGCCATCACCAGCTGCACCAGCGGGCTGGCACTCAGTACCAGGGTAAGGAAAGAGAGATCGTTCGTCATAAACCCAGGTTACTCCACAGTCAATGCGGCCAATAATTTTGTTGGTAGCGGGTGGGGGCGAAAGCGAGCCGCATCCAGACAGACCACCTTCACCTCGCCACGGCATAACAGCTGGCCGGTCTCTGCCAGGCGGATCTCCTGGGTGAAGGTGACGCTGACCTTGCCGTGTGATGTCACGCTGGCGCTCACGTTCAGCGCATCGTTGAAACGTGCCGGGCGCAGATAGTCCGCCTCCACACGTCGCACCGCAAACAGCACCCCCTCCTCATCAATCAACTGATCCTGTTCAAAACCACAGTTGCGCAGCAGCTCGGTACGTGCACGCTCCATGAATTTGAGGTAGTTGGCATAATAGACCACGCCGCCAGAATCGGTATCCTCGTAGTAGACTCGCACCGGCCAGATAAATTCACTCATTGCTCAAATAGATCCTCTGTTTGAGGGGCGGCTTCAACCTCTGGCCTTGGGCGCAGCCCAAAGTGGTGGTAGGCCGCCTGGGTGGCCGTCCGGCCGCGCGGGGTACGCATCAGAAATCCCTGCTGAATCAGATAGGGTTCCAGCACATCCTCGATGGTGCCCCGCTCCTCTCCAATCGCGGCAGCCAGGCTATCCACACCGACCGGGCCACCATCGAACCTGTGGATCACCGCCTCCAGCAGCTTGCGATCCATGATGTCAAAGCCGTTGTTATCGACCTTGAGCATGGTCAGTGCCCGGTCTGCCACCGCGGCCGTGATACGCCCCTGCGCTTTTACCTGGGCATAATCCCTGACCCGGCGCAGCAGGCGGTTGGCGATACGCGGCGTACCCCGCGAGCGGCAGGCGATCTCCTGTGCGCCCTTTTTGTCTGACTCGATGTTGAGAATACCTGCTGAGCGCCCGACAATATGGGCCAGATCCGCAGTGGAGTAGAACTCCAGCCGCTGCACAATGCCAAAGCGATCGCGCAACGGTGAGGTCAGCAGCCCGGCACGGGTGGTGGCACCGATCAGCGTAAAGGGGGGGAGATCCAGCTTGATGGAGCGTGCGGCCGGCCCTTCGCCAATCATGATGTCCAGCTGGAAATCCTCCATGGCGGGGTAGAGCACCTCCTCCACCACCGGGCTGAGGCGGTGGATCTCATCCACAAACAGCACATCGTGCGGCTCCAGGTTGGTCAGCAGTGCGGCCAGGTCGCCCTGCTTCTCCAGCACCGGGCCGGAGGTTTGACGCAGATTCACCCCCATCTCATTGGCGATGATATGCGCCAGTGTGGTCTTTCCCAGGCCGGGGGGGCCGAAGATCAGCAGATGATCCAGCGACTCCTGCCGCGCCCGTGCGGCCTGGATAAAGATCTCCATCTGCTCACGCATGATCGGCTGCCCCACATAGTCGGCCAGCATTCTGGGGCGAATGGTACGGTCTAACGCAACATCTTCAGATATGATTTCGGGGGTGATCAGACGATCAGACATGATGAATTAGTTTGCCGCCGCTTTGAGCGCGGCTCGGATAATCTCTTCACTGGATAGCCCTTCTGTGTTGACGCTTCGCACCATGCGGCTGGCCTCTTGCGGCTTGTAGCCCAGTGCGGCCAGGGCATCTGCGGCTTCATTTGCAGGGTTAGTGGTGGCGGCAATAACTGGGCTGGAGCCGACATTCACGGATGCGATTGGCGCGACCATATCGAGCCTGTCCAGCCGATCCCGCATCTCGACGATCAGCCGCTCAGCGGTCTTTTTTCCGATGCCGGGCAGGCGGACCAGCGCGGCTGTGTCATCTGTCTGGATGGCCCGGGCAAACTCATCGGTGCTCATGCCGGAGAGTATCGCAAGCGCCACCTTGGCGCCCACCCCGCTCACCTTGAGCAGCGCTCGAAACATGCTGCGCTCCGAGTCACGGGCAAAGCCGTAGAGTACATGCGCATCATCACGAATTGCCAGATGGGTGAAGAGGGTGACCGGCTGGCCCGGCTCTGGCAGGTCATAGAAGGTTGACATCGGTGCATCCAACTCGTAGCCGATGCCATTGACATCCACCATCAAACGGGGTGCCTGTTTGTAGACGATCTCACCGCGCAGCCGACCGATCATCGCCAGCCACCTGCACTGGCTCTGGCCAAGCGATTTAGAGTGGTATTCGTGTGGGCATGGCTCAAGGCAACGGCCAGCGCATCAGATTGATCGGTAGAGAGGTCGCAGGAGAGGTTGAGCAGTCGTTTAACCATGTGTTGCACCTGATCTTTATCTGCGGCACCGCTGCCGACAACGGCCTGTTTGATGGTGCGCGGGGCATACTCGCCAACCGGCAGATTTGCTGCCACCCCGGCACAGATCGCAGCCCCCCGCGCCTGCCCCAGCTTGAGTGCGGAGCTGGCATTTTTGGAGACAAAGACCTCTTCAATGGCCATCTCGACAGGGCAATGGATCTTGATCAGCTCGGCAATCTCATGAAAGATAACGCCTAACCGCTGTGGCAGCTCATCCTGTTTCAAACGAATGCAGCCGCTGGCAATGTGAATGCTGTGGCGGCCATCGCTGTCGATAACCCCGTAGCCGGTTATTCGAGAACCTGGGTCAATTCCTATGATACGGCGCATAATTGGGGTCTAAAAAACGTGGGGCTGTTTAGCATCCATCCAGAAGTCAATACATTACCATGAAGAGCATGAAGCACATGAAGTTAACAGCTTGTTTATCTTCTTCATGCTCTTCATGGTAAAAAACAGTTTTTCCGGGTAGACACTAACCTAGCTCTTCCAGAATCTCATCCGGAATCTCGGCATTGGAGTAGACCTCCTGTACATCATCCAGATCCTCCAGCGTGTCGATCATTCGCATCAGCTTCTCAGCACCCTCTCTATCCATCTCGGCCTTGGTGCTGGCATTGTAGGTGACCTCGGCATTCACCGCCTCAAGTCCGGCGCTCTCCATTGCTGCCTTGATGTCGGAGAAATCTTCCGGCGTGGTCAAGACATCGATGGAGCCATCCTCATGGGTGATGACATCTTCGGCACCGGCCTCCAGCGCGACATCCATCACCGCATCTTCATCTGCACCGGGGGCGTAGCTGATGATCCCCTGCTTGCTGAAGAGGTAGGCCACTGAGCCGTCTGTACCCAGATTGCCACCGTGTTTGGAAAAGGCGTGTCGCACCTCAGAGGCGGTGCGGTTTTTGTTATCTGTCATGCAATCCACCATGATCGCGGTTCCGCCCGGCCCATAGCCTTCGTAACGGATCTCATCATAGTTTTCACCATCGGCAGCGCCTGCGCCGCGCTTAATCGCACGTTCGATGGTATCTTTAGGCATGTTGGCGCCAGTCCCTTTATCAATCGCCAGACGCAGACGCGGGTTGGAATCGGGGTCACCGCCCGCCTCACGCGCAGCCACCGTGATCTCACGGATCAGCTTGGTCCAGACCTTGGCGCGCTTCTGATCCTGAGCCGCCTTGCGATGCTTGATATTCGCCCACTTACTGTGTCCAGCCATAACGCCCCTCTATTTATGGATGCCTCGAATTAATCGGTGAAGTCTACCACTCTGTAACCCAGTCAGAAACCTGCACAGGAGTGATGATGAAAACAGATCAGGGGCAACAGAAGATGGGCGGAAGGGGCACCAGCGGCCTCCTCCCTGGATAAAACAGCTGCGTTATTTATTGTGGCAGGTAGTACAAAGTGCGCTACCCGCCATTGTTTTACGCAAAAAGGGGACGTTGGTAGGGTCATGTGGATTGTGGCAGCTGGGGCACTCCACCCGCCCCATAAATAGCTTCACATCACTCCACCCTCTTTGTGGATCAGGCGGGATAAAGAAATCAGGGTCTATGTCCGGGGTAGGGTAGCTTATAGAGATAGGGTGGTCATTTGTCAGATCAGGGCCGATCTCCCAGAATTCTGCAAGTTTGGACCATAACTCATAAGGATGGCATGCGTTAGCGCACGGATAGGTGTCACCGCTTCTATTGGGATTATTCATGAGCGAATGCATATCTGCGGTGATTACAGCACCATCCCCCTCATCTACCCACCCGATATTAAGAGCCGCATCATGACAGCTCAGACAGACCAAAGAGAGTGGGCTGGGCGTGGCATCGCAGCTGGTATTCATGGTGGCACTTGTATACATCGTAAACGCAGACATGGTGCTTATTTTTCTATTCCATAGCGGGGCTGGAGGGCGGGTAGCATGGTTTGAGTCAATAGCGCCATCATTATCAAGATCCATGTTGGAGCCATGTGGAGTATGGCACTGAACACAGATTTCATCCGTTCCACTGCCTGTGGCATAACCCGCACTCAGGTCATGCTTTGATCCCACAATGGTGCCCGCAGCCCAGCCCATGCCTGGCGTAATAAGCATAAGGAACAGCATCATCTTCAGACAGCCACCAAATGGCTTACAATCTGTTGCCACAATCTACCTCTAAACAACCACCTGTAGTTGGTGGTATATCTATTGAAGAGTCTCCCCTGAAATCCCTTTTGTTATTTTAAATACTTGACCGAAGCAGTTGGGAGACAAGCCTGCCCAGTCAAGCCTCTCGGCAGGCTGCCAAGAAGAAATCACTAGCTTATCAATCAGTTGCTTGAAATAACCAGCCTATACCGCACACAAGCATCATAAAGATTCTACGGTATCAAGTGATGTTTTTCTACAATACAGGCTCTAAGCAACCCCTATTTGGGAAGAAAACTATGGTTTGTCATCATGCCTGCACCATCACACACCACATTACAGACGGCGCCAAAAAGAGGTTGAACCACTCAGGATAAGTCCAGAAAAGCTGGTAGAATATGCCCGCCTGACTCCCCGGCAGACCTACAGCTCCAACAGCACTAACCACACCATATCCCGTGACACAGACCATCAGCTACTCGATAGAGGGATGCCTCTATCTCAGCATTACCAACCGTTGCACACTGGTGTGCGACTTCTGCCCAAAAACCCTGGGGCACCCAGAGGTAAAGGGCTACGACCTCACCATGGAACAGCGCCCTTCTGTCGCTGAGATCATTGAATCCATTGGCAGCCCTGCAGACTACCCCGAAATCATCTTCTGCGGATTTGGCGAACCTACTATACGCCTTAAGGTATTGATTGAGGTTGCAGAGTTTATTCAATCAAAGGGGGGGCGCGTCAGGGTAAATACCGATGGATTAGCCAATCTGGTTCACAAGCGGAATGTCTTGCCCGAATTAGGCCGCTGTGTAGATGCAATCTCTGTCTCAATGAATGCCCAAAACAAGCGCATCTACGATCAACATTGTCAGCCTGCACTGCCCAACTCCTATGCAAGCATGTTGGACTTTCTAAAGCAGGCCCCCCATTACATCAGTGATGTCACAGCCACTGCCCTCGATGGGCTTGACGGCGTGGATATCAAGGCGTGTGAGCAGCTGGCCGCACAATGCGGCGTCAAGTTCCGCAAGCGCACACTGGGGCGCGTGGGCTGACTCAGCAAGACTCAGCAACTGGGCCAATGGCTTGCCGCAATCTAAATCAACAGGGAAAGTAGTAACACGAGCTATAATACTCAAACACAAAATAGCCGGAGATCGCAGGGCAATTTGTCGTGCCCTGCCCGCAGCCTGAAATCTCTGTTAGCGCACCTGCACCGTCAGAGGCCTTATCAACCTT
Source organism: Sedimenticola sp. (assembly GCA_026989135.1). Taxonomy (GTDB): domain Bacteria; phylum Pseudomonadota; class Gammaproteobacteria; order Chromatiales; family Chromatiaceae; genus WFXD01. The sequence continues at coordinate 33,429 of JALSJZ010000121.1, forward strand.
TTCTGAGACAACCCATTTTCCATCAATGTTGGCCTCCACCTTCACTACGTTCTGCTGACCATCCATCGTTACTCTAAACTTTTCAGTCATGTTAATCACACCTGCATCATTTTATTAACTAAGAGAGAGAACAGCATCCCTTCTTGTTATTGACCTGCCTGATCCTCCCGTCAGACTGGCTTGCCTGGAACCAGCTATCGGCATACTGCCGACAACCTTGAGAAAACAAAGATGCCACTGGCTCTTGGCTCTTCTCCAGAGAGATGCATCCACAACATCTTGGCAGGTGGTGATCCAGCTTATTAGCCCTCATGCTTATCTATTCTCAGACCGCCTCCTGGTCTATTCTTAACAACAGACTGACTATCTTATGCTTACAGGAATTTAATGGCCGATACCACACCCACAAAAGAGCGTTGCAGCCGCCAGGACTTACTGCTGTTCCACATTGGAACCCGGCAGGCCTTTGCTATTAACGTTTTAAAAATGAAAGAGATCATACCTTATGAGCCACTTAACAAGCTGCCTGGCTCTCATCCTGCGGTTATCGGCGTGGCTCGCCTGCGAGGACACCCTTTGACCGTCATCGATCTCGCCTCTGCGGTTGGGATGCCCCCCATCAGCAACCATCCTGACCTGACCGCATACTCCATTATCATCTCTGAATTCAGTCGCACGCTACAGGGGTTTCTTGTCAGCAAGGTAGATCGCATTATTGCCCTGGAGTGGGAGGATATTCTGCCGCCTCCCAGTGCATCCGGTCATGCCACCTACATCACCGGCATTGCGTACGTCGATGAGCAGCTGGTGGAGATCATAGATGTTGAACGTGCACTCAACTCAGTGGCACCCAACCAAACATCCGACAGCCCGGTGGTTGACGTGGATCAAAAGGTCACGCAGCAGTTACAGCAGAAGCTGGTGCTGGTGGTTGACGACTCCGGCCTGGCGCGCAAACAGGTTACACGCACGCTGGATCTGATGGGGCTTGATTATATAACGGCACTGGATGGCAAGGATGCGCTGCAAAAACTGGAGAGCCTCAAAGAGGAGGGGCGTAGCATTGATCTGGTTATCTCTGATATCGAGATGCCGGAGATGGATGGCTATACCCTGACCCGCGAGCTTAGAAAAGATAAGGCACTATCCTCTGCCTATATCCTGCTGCACACCTCACTTTCAGGCACCGTCTGCAGTGAAAACGCACAGGCCAGTGGTGCCGATGCTGCGCTGACAAAATTCGTGCCGGAAGAGTTATCGGCAGCCGTGATGAAGGGGCTGGGGCTGGAGCCGCAACCCCGCTGAAAAATCAGCCGCCAAGCTCCATAATCGCATCCATCTCCACCTCGGCGCCCTTGGGCAACGCGGCAACACCGATGGCCGCCCGCGCCGGGTATGGCTCTGAAAAGTAATCTGCCATCACCTGATTGACCACTGGGAAATGGGTGAGATCTGTCAAAAACACATTCAGCTTGGCCACATCAGCCAGCTCGCCCCCCGCCGCCCTTGCCACCGCCTGCAGGTTATCAAATACCTGCCGGATCTGTAGCTCAATATCACCCTCCACCATCTCCATGCTCTCTGGCAGCAGTGGAATCTGCCCGGAAAGATAGACCGTCGAGCCACTTTTAACCGCCTGGGAGTAGGTGCCGATTGCCTGCGGGGCCTGGTCGGTACGGATGATCTCTCTCGCCATAACTGTTCTCCTGTTGTTCGAATGTAGAATTTAACCTAAATCCTGCAAGTGATCGTGCTTGCAGGATTTAGGTTTAAGCCAGGCTCTATCCTTGGGCTCTGGTTATACGCATTACGGGGGGCAGCGAGCGCAGGTGGCGGATGATTCTTGCCAGGTGTTTACGCCCTCGAACCGCAATAATAAAATCCAGCGTGGAGGAGAGCCCATCCCGCTCTTCGATGCTGACATTTTCAATGTTGCAGCCCATCTCTGCAATGGAGGCAGCAACCGTCGCCAGCACGCCGCGTTTGGTGCCGGCTTCGATACGGATCTCTGTGCTGAACTCTGTATCCACATCCTCTTCCCAGCAGACATCCAGCCAGTTCTCGCCACCCTTGCGGAAGTCACCCAGGTTAGGGCACTCCTGCCGATGCACGCTCATCCCGCTGCCCGGGTTGAAGACCGCAATAATGGCATCGCCGGGTATCGGTCGACAGCACTTGGCAAAGCTGACCACCATCCCCTCTGTCCCCTTGATCGCCAACTGACCCGCTGGTTTTTCATGGTCAACAGCCTCTTGCGCACGTTCTGCATCGGGGCCTGCCATACGGCGCGCAACCAATCTGGCCATGCGGTTGCCCAGCCCTATATCGGCCAGCAGGTCATCCAGTTGATGATGTTTAAACTCAGCCAGCAGCTGCTCGACTTTACTCTCGGGAATGCTGCCGAGTGACTGGTCATAGGCGTGCAGCTCTGTCTCCAGCAACCGGCCGCCCAGGTTGACCGCCTCCTGCTGCTGAAGGTTTTTCAGATAGGCGCGGATATTGGCTCTCGCCTTTGCCGTCACCACAAAGTTCAGCCACGCCGGGTTGGGTGAACCGCCGGGTGCGGTAATAACCTCAACCGTCTGCCCATTGTAGATGCGGCTGCGCAACGGTGCCAATCGCCGGTCAACCCGTGCCGCCACGCACTGGTCGCCAACATCGGTATGAACAGCGTAGGCAAAGTCGATCACCGTTGCCCCTTGAGCCAACACCATGATCTCTCCGCGCGGGGTAAAGACGTAGACCTCATCAGGAAACAGATCTACCTTGACGTGCTCAAGAAACTCCAGTGAATCACCGGCACCTTTCTGCATCTCAAGGAGATTTTTTACCCACTCCGAGGCTCGAGCCTGGGCAGAGCCGTTTCCTTCACCACCCGTCTTGTACATCCAGTGTGCTGCGATGCCTGACTCCGAGAGCTGGTGCATCTCCCCGGTGCGAATCTGGATCTCGATGGGCATCCCGTGCGGCCCAAACAGCGCCGTATGCAGCGATTGATAGCCGTTGGCTTTGGGTATCGCAATAAAATCCTTAAAGCGACCCGGCATGGGTTTGTACAGGTTATGCACCGCACCCAGCACCCGATAACAGGTATCCACCTTGTCTACCGTAATGCGAAAGGCAAAGACATCCACCACCTCAGAGAAGGAGCTCTTTTTTGTCCGCATCTTGTTGTAGATGCTGTAGAGGTGCTTCTGTCGGCCCACCACCTCACCCGACAACCCCTCCTGACGCAGTCGCTCCCGGATCGCGGTTTCAACTGTGCCCAGCACCTCTTTGCGATTGCCTCGCGCACTGGCCACAGCCATTTTCAGGGCGCGGTAGCGCATCGGCCAATGCGCCATAAAGCCCAGCTCCTCAAGCTCCAGCCGCATCGTATTGATGCCCAGCCGGTTGGCAATGGGTGCATATATCTCCAGGGTTTCACGCGAGATTCGGCGACACTTTTCCGGGCGCATCACACCCAGCGTGCGCATGTTGTGCAGACGATCCGCCAGCTTGATCAGGATCACGCGGATATCCTTGGTCATCGCCAGCAGCATCTTTTGCAGACTGGCTGCCTGCGCCTCGGCGTGTGTCTTGAAATCAATCTGGGTCAGTTTGCTGACCCCATCCACCAGCTCCGCGATCTCTTCATCAAAGCATTCGATCAGCTGCTCTTTTGCGGTGGGCGTATCTTCAATAACGTCGTGCAGAATGGCCGCCATGAGACACTTATGATCCATGTGCATCTCAGCCAGGATGCAGGCTACGGCGAGTGGATGGAAGATGTAGGGCTCGCCAGTCTTGCGTGTCTGACCCTTATGAGCCTCACTGCCAAACTGGAAGGCGCGGCGCACCTCGTGGATCTGCTCTGGCTCAAGGTAAGAGGCCAGGGATCTGCAAAACCCATCAATTGATGGGAGAGGTGAATCGCCTGGCTCAGCATTAGGGGGAGAGTTGGCAGGGGTTGTGTGGGGTTTGGCCATACCGCTTTAGTGGATGTGAAACGGGCAACCCCGGCCGCCGGCCGGCTCGCCCCTGTCCCCGCTTTTACTTCTCACTGGCAGCAGGGGTATCCGCTTCTGCTATCCCGGCCATCTCGGCGCTCAGCGCCTGGTCAGGGTCGATGATCTCTTCGGGGGGGTTGATGGTGGCATCGTCTACCAGACCTTCTGCAATCTCACGCAGCGCCACAACCGTTGGCTTATCGTTTTCCCAAGGCAGAAGTGGATCGACACCATTCTCCAGTTGACGGGCACGCTTGCTTGCCAGCAGCACCAGATGAAATCGGTTGTCTACATTTTTCAAACAATCCTCTACCGTGATACGCGCCATAATTTTAACTCCGGGAAAAACAGTAGCCCTTGGCGGGGCAAAAAAAAATAGGGGCTGCATCAGCCCCATCTATAATAGGAAGTGTAACGTATTCAAGCGATTCAGGCTAGCAGGGCGCTTAATTGGGATTGCAGTTTCTCTGCCTGGACGCATTGCCGCAGGCGCAGGCCGCGCACGATCGCTTCCAGCTCCTTTAGCGCCAATGAGAAATCATCATTGATAACCAGATAGTCATACTCGGCATAGTGCGACATCTCGTTTTTTGCCTCTCGCATACGGCGGGCAATCACCTCTTCACTATCCTGACCACGTGCGCTCAGACGCTCAAGCAGCGCCTGCGGGCTGGGGGGGAGGATGAAGATGGATATGGCATCCGGCATGCACCTGCGCACCTGCCGCGCACCCTGCCAGTCAATCTCCAGCACCAGATCCTGCCCGGCTTGCAGACAATCTGTCACCTCGGCCTCGGCCGTGCCGTAGTAGTTGTCAAATACCTGGGCATGCTCCATGAAGGCACCTTCACCCATCATCCGCAGGAATGCTGCCTGATCGACAAAATGGTAATCCCGGCCATCCTCCTCCCCTGGCCGCTTTGCCCGGGTGGTGTGGGAGACGGAGATAGTCAGCAGCGGATCTGCCGCAACCAGCTCTTTTAGCAGGCTCGTTTTGCCTGCCCCGGAGGGGGCAGAGACGATAAAAAGCGTACCCTTCATCTTGCCTGTGGCCTCATTCAATATTCTGTATCTGCTCGCGCATCTGCTCAATCAGAACCTTCATCTCTACAGCGAGCCGGGTCATCTCAGCATCATTGGATTTGGAGGTCAGTGTATTCACTTCGCGATTGAGCTCCTGCATTAAAAAATCCAGACGGCGGCCAACGGGCTCCCGCTGCCCCAGCACCCGTTCGACTTCATCCAGGTGAGTGTACAGCCGATCCAGCTCTTCATCCACATCCAGACGCTGAGCCAGCAGCACCATCTCCTGCTCCACCCGGCCAGCATCCAGCTCATCACTCAGCTCGCTCAAGCGGCTGCGCAGCCGTTCACGAATGCCCTGCAACACGGCGGGGATCCGCTGCTTCACCCCATCTACCTGGGCACGCATGGCAACACAGCGCTGCTGGATCAGTTCGGCCAGTGATTCACCCTCGCGCTGGCGGGTCTCAATCAGCACATCCAGTGCCTGCTCCAGCAGTCGGCTGGCCTGCTCCTGAACGGGCGACAGATCCTGAGGCGCTGCCGTCATAACCCCCGGCCAGCGCAATACATCCATCACCGAGGGGGGAACCGCCTCATGCAGCAGATGTTCAATTTTGCCTGCCGCCGCCAGCAGCTGGGTTGCCAGCCGCTCATCGACCTCAATCCCGGCAACGGCCGCCTGTAGCGGCTTGAAGCGCAGGCTGCAATCAATCTTGCCTCGTCCCAGGCGTCTGTTGATCTGCTCCCGAACCAATGGCTCTATCGCGCGCAGCTCCTCTGGCAGGCGTACGAATATCTCCAGGTAGCGATGGTTGACCGACCGAATCTCCCAAATCAGCTCGGCCTGCTCGTCTCTATTTTCCTTTCGCGCAAAAGCGGTCATACTGTGAACCATCATCGCCCCTTATTACCTTGTAAAAACAAGAAGAATTTGATTGTCAGATAAAGCTACGAAGATATGTATCATAGTGCGCCCGCCATCTCCTTGCACCTGCAATCCCTGTTTATCTTTTAATGACAGAACCCCGTAACAGTCTGCCCGCAGGCACCATTATAGACTGCTACTCCATTGTGAAGATGATTGGCAGTGGCGGATTCAGCCTCATCTACCTCGCTGAAGATGAGGATACGCAAGAGCGCGTCATCATCAAAGAGTATCTGCCCAAGAAGAGCGCCTCGCGCAACGGCGCTAACCGAATCACCATTGCCGACAGCGAAAAAGAGCAAAACGCCTTTCACCACGGGCGCAAGCTCTTTTATCAGGAGGCCAAGGCGCTCTCCGCCCTGCAACATCCCAATGTCGTCAGGGTGCGCAACTTTTTCCTTGCCAACAAAACCGCCTATCTGGTAATGGATTACGAGCCGGGCAAGAATCTGGGAGGCTATATCAAACAGCGCGGGGGCAGCCTCAGCACCACCTTTATCATGACCGTCTTCCCCCCCATTCTGGATGCCCTGAGCCTGATCCACTCACACAACCAGCTGCACCTCGACATCAAACCGGGAAATATCCACCTGCGCCCCGGAGGCAGCCCGTTACTATTGGATTTTGGTGCCATACATCAGGTCACCAAGACCAGCAATATCAAAACCAGCCGGGTCATTACGGCGGGCTTCTCCCCCGTTGAGCAGTACTATGCATCAGGCCATATAGGCCCCTGGAGCGATGTCTACGCCATCGGTGCTACCATGCGCGCCTGCATCGAGGGCAAGCCACCGCCATCTGCGATCAACCGGCACGCCAAAGAGCGGCTGGCTCCTGCCACAAAAAAACATAAACAGCGTTACCCCGCCTATCTGCTGGAGGCGATGGACTGGGCGATGGAGATCGACTACCACCAGCGGCCACAAAACGCAGGGGATCTGTTACAGGCGCTGCTCACTGAAAGCGGCCACCCTGCCACCACAGCATCCCCCAAACCTAGTAAAAAAGATCCCAAATGAGGGAGATCGCCTACCAAGCCGCCAGTATGACGATCACTGGCAATCGCTCAACAAACCAGGATCGCTGTGCGCTGATTGAATCCATCAACAGCATGCTGTTCTGTCTGGCGGACGGTATGGGGGGGCACCCAAAGGGGGAGGTGGCTGCCCAGATACTGGTGGATATCTGCACAGAGATGTTTACCGCAGCCCGCAAACCGATCCCAAACCCGGCTGCCTTTCTCACCATCATCATGAACCGGGCACACCAGCAGATCATCGCCTACGGAAAAGCCCAGACGCCTGCCATCAAACCCCGTACAACCGCCGTGATTGCACTGATCCAGGAGAACACCGTCTATTGGGCGCATGTGGGTGACAGCCGTCTCTACCTGTTTCGGGACAAAAAAATCCTGGCACGCACTACCGACCACTCCTATGTGGAGCTGCTGCGCAAACAGGGCACCATTACCTCTTCAGAGTGCAAAACCCACCCGCAACGCAACTATGTGACACGCTGTCTGGGCGGCAACCAGCTCTCTATTGATCTTTCACGCGGCACCCCCACACCGCTGCTTCCTGGCGATATCCTGCTATTATGTTCAGATGGATTATGGGGCGCGCTGAACAGCAGCGACCTGATTCAAGATATCTGCGCAGACCAGCCGCTCACCGAACGCATAACGCACCTTGTGCAGCAGGCCGATACCACCGCTGCCCCGGAGAGCGACAATATCACTGCCATCGCACTACAGTGGATAGAAGGAGTCCCCGCACTGCCATTGCCATTACCAAGATTAACGGAGAGTCCCAGCCCAGACACCAATGATCAACGATCAACGCTCAACCAGGCAGTTGATGACCTGAGAAATACCATTAAATCCTTTAAGGAACCCCTATGAGACCCAGTGGCCGTAACCCCGATCAACTTCGCCCAATCACCATCACCCGCAACTACACCAAACACGCCGAAGGGTCAGTGTTGGTGGAATTTGGCGACACCAAGGTGCTCTGCACCGCAACGGTCGAGGCCAGGGTGCCGCGCTTTCTCAAAGGGACAGGGCAGGGCTGGGTCACCGCCGAATACGGCATGCTTCCCCGCTCTACCAACACCCGCATGGGGCGCGAGGCATCCCGTGGCAAACAGGGGGGGCGCACCCTTGAGATCCAACGCCTGATTGGCCGCTCACTACGCGCCGCAGTCGATCTCAACGCCCTGGGCGAACACACCGTCACCCTCGATTGCGATGTTATCCAGGCCGATGGCGGCACCCGCACCTCCTCCATCAGCGGTGCCTTCGTGGCTCTGCACGATGCCATTGGCACCCTGCGCAGCGCCAACAAGATCAAAAGTGACCCCATCTACGGCATGGTTGCCTCGGTCTCTGTCGGCATCTACCAGGGCGAGCCGGTACTCGACCTGGACTACGCCGAAGACTCCAATGCCGAAACCGACATGAACGTCGTCATGAATGATGCCGGTGCCTTTATTGAGCTGCAAGGCACGGCCGAGGGGCACGCCTTTCGCAGCGACGAGCTGAATGCCATGCTGGATCTGGCCAAAAAAGGGATCCATGAGATCCTTGAGCACCAGCGCACTGCACTGGCTTGAGTATGAGTTCTGAATCACGCCACAACCGCATCGTACTGGCCAGCAGCAATGCCGGAAAGGTCAAAGAGATCAACCAACTGCTGAGCAACCAGCTGATTCAGGTTATACCGCAGAGCGAATTCAACGTGCCTGAGATTGAAGAGACCGGTCTGACCTTCGTGGAAAATGCCATCCTCAAGGCACGCAATGCCGCCCGGCACAGCGGCCTGCCGGCCATTGCCGATGACTCGGGGCTTGAGGTCGATGCACTCAACGGCGCACCCGGCATCCGCTCCGCACGCTTTGCAGGTCCGGCCGCCACCGACCAGGCCAATAATGACAAACTGCTGGAACAGCTGAAAGAGGTACCGGAAGCCCGGCGCAGCGCCCGCTTCCAGTGTCTGCTGGTCTATCTGCGCCACCCGGCCGACCCCACGCCACTCATCTGCCAGGGCAGCTGGGAGGGGCGGATTCTGTTCCAGCCACAGGGTGAAAACGGCTTCGGCTACGACCCCCTCTTTTTTGTACCCGATCACCACTGTAGCTCTGCACAGCTGCGGCCTGAGCTAAAAAACCAGCTCAGCCACCGTGGCCGCGCACTGCGGGAACTCCTGGTCAAACTGTCGAACTAATACTTATTGCCATACCAATTATAGAGCGCTACTTTTTCCCTCTCCTACGGAGCCAAAATATGAACAGACTGATCCTCACCCTGTGTGCCGCACTTATTGCAGCCACTGCCAGCGCAGAAAACATGGGCATCCACGGAGCCAACAACAGCACCTTGCCCAACATCGGCAAGGTGATTGAGGTTGCTGAGGTGGCGGGATACACCTATCTGCATGTTGAAGGCAAAGAGGGGAAAGAGTGGATTGCAGGTAAGGCAGCAGAGATCAAAGAGGGCGATGTGGTGCGCTACAGCACCGGCAGCATCATGCGCAACTTCCTCAGCAAAAGCCTGAACAAAACCTTTCCCGAGATACGCTTCACCAGCGCAATCCAACTTGAAGGGGCGCACCCCACACCGGCCAGCGCAGCGGCTCCATCACCTGCAGCCGCCGAAGGCTCCCCCACAGAGCAGCCCAATGTCGTCGAGAGCCAGGTGATCAGCGCCCTGGATAGTGGCGGTTACACCTACATCGAAGTTGATCAAAACGGCAAGGCCATCTGGTTGGCCGCGCCCAAAACAACTGTCAAAAAAGGTGATACCATTCGCTATGCCAATGATGGTGCCAGCATGAAAAACTTCTACAGCAAATCGCTCAACCGTGAATTTCCGGCGCTGCTTTTCATAGGTGAAGCACAGGTTATCCAATAACCGCAGATAACAGGTCTCAACAGCCGTGGACGCCGACAGAGACAACATATCCAGAATTATCCACACCATCTGCCCCTTTTGCGGGGTGGGTTGCGGCATTGGGCTGCGGGTCGAGCAGGAGAAAATCACCGGCGTCGAACCACTGACCAGCCATCCGGTCAGCCAGGGAAAGCTCTGCGCAAAAGGGTGGAGTACAGCCTACGCAGTCGACCCCATCGACCGTATTACAACCCCGCTGATAAAAGAGAACGGCAGCTTCCGCCCCGCCTCATGGGATGAGGCCTACCAGCTCATCACCGAAGCCTTCTCAACCGCCATCACCGAACAGGGGGCGGATGCAGTCGGCGTTATCGCCTGCGCCCGCGCCACCAACGAAGATTGCTACGCAGCACAGAAATTTGCCCGTGCCGCACTGGGCACCAACAACATCGATCACTGCGCCCGCATCTGCCACAGCCCCTCGGTGGCCGGCCTGCGTCAAACGCTTGGCTCCGGCGCAATGACCAACTCCATCGACGACATTGAGAAGGCCGACCTGATCGTCATCTTCGGCTGCGACCCCACCGAGAATCACTCGGTACTGGGCGGGCGTATCATCAGAGCCAAAATGGCCGGAGCCAGACTGCTGGTGGTCGACCCCCGCCTGACACGCCTCGCCCGCATGGCTGACCTGCATCTTCAGCTGCAACTCGGCACCAACATCGCACTCATCAACGGCCTGCTGCAGATCATCTTTGCCAATGGCTGGGAGGCCGCAGAGTTCCTGAATGAGCGCTGTGAAAACGAGGCCGCACTACGCGCCAAGGTCGCAGGCTATCCCCCCAAGCGGGTAACCGCCATAACCGGCGTGCCGGAAGAGAAACTCATCGCGGCAGCCAGAATGTACGCCAAGGCAGACCGCGCCCTGCTGACCTACGGCATGGGCATCACCCAATACACCACCGGCACCAACAACGTCATCTCCATCTCCAACCTGGCGCTGGTGGCCGGGCAGATTGGGCGTGAAGGCACCGGCATCAACCCGCTACGCGGACAGAACAATGTCCAGGGCGCTTGTGATATGGGGGCTCTGCCCAATGTCTTCCCCGGCTATCAGGAGGTTGCTCAACAAACAAGCAGAGATAAATTTGCCGATCACTGGCAAAAAAAGCTCCCAGAGAATAAAGGGCTCACCTCACTGGGCATGACCAAAGGGGCGCTGAGTGGTGAGGTGCGCTGCATGCTGATCATGGGCGAAGACCCGGTTGTTACCGACCCTGACCAGCACCATGTCCAGCGCGCCCTGGAGGCGCTGGATCTGCTGGTGGTCATTGAGCTGGTGATGACCGAAACCGCCGCCATGGCCGATCTGATCCTGCCTGCTGCGGCCTTCTCTGAAAAAGCAGGAACCTTTACCAACTGCGAACGCCGGGTGCAGCTGATACAGCCTGCCATAGCCGCCCCCGGCGAGGCAAAGCCCGACTGGCAGATATTGGGGGAGCTGGCCAGTCGCCTGGGGTATCACGGCATGGACTGGCCCAATGCCGAGGCGATCTTTAACGAGATAACCGCTCTGTCACCCCTCTACCAGGGGATGAGCTATCTCAAACTGGCGGAGAATTATGGGCTACAGTGGCCCTGCAATGAGCAGGCTCCCAACGGCACACCGCTGCTGCACCGCCAGCAGTTCAGCCGTGGCAAAGGGCGGCTCATCCCGGTCAGCCATGCAGACCCGGCCGAGATGCCGGATGAGGCATACCCCCTCTTCTTCACCACCACCCGGCTCCATTACCACTACGGCTGCGGCTCCATGACCCGCAAATCCCCACTGCTGGAGCGAGAGACCCCCAGCGGCGTTCTCTTTATCAATCCAGCAGATGCACAGGCGCTTGCGATCAAACCACAAACGAAGGTGCGCATCAGCTCACGACGCGGCGAGGTAGAGACACGTGCCGTCATCACCGATGAGGTTCCGCCCGGCACCGTCGCCATGCCCTACCACTTCAAAGAGGCACCCTCCAACCGACTGACCAACACAGCCCAGGATCCCGTCACCAAGATGCCAGAACTCAAGGCCTGCGCCGTGCGGGTTACCAATCTGGAAGAGGCATCCCAATGAGAGCCTTCCTGCTGGAGAGTCTTGAGCAGTTGCGTGACCATCTGGCAGCACAACGGCCGCTCTTTACCCCGCAATTTGCGGCAGACTCCAGTGAACCCAGCTGGCTGCCCCTGAGCCACAACACCCCATCAGTAGCCATCGAGCAGCCCCTGCTTCCAGCCTATCCAGCCAAACAGTTCTTCTTTCCAGAGCGGGAGATACTCTTCCGGTTTGATGGCACAGACTTCAAAGAGACCCTGCCCAAACCCGCACCGCAGATACTGTTTGGGGTTCGCAGTTGCGACCTCTGCGCCATCGCCTATCAGGATCAGTTTTTTCAGCAAGACCCTTACTATCAGGCGCGCCGCAAGGCCACGCTGCTGGTCGGCATCGACTGCCAGCTGCCTTGTGAGGGCGGCTTCTGCCCGACGGTAGACGCAGGCCCCTTTGTGCGGGACGGGATGGCGGATCTGGTCTGTCATCAACAGGGTGATCATTGGCTGCTCATCACACAGACTTCAGAGGGGGAGGCGCTGCTCGAAGGGCTGGATCTTAAAGCCGCAGCGGAGGAGGGCATCACTCAACGCCGCAGCCAGGAACCGCAGGTGGCTGCCCAATTCCCCTCTGCAACACATATCGAGAGAGGCATCCAGCGCATCAACCAGAGTCAGGTGCCTGCCGAGCTGTGGCAGACCATGGGGTTACAGTGCCTCTCATGCTCTGGCTGCACCAGCCTCTGCCCCACCTGCTCCTGCTTTACCAGCTATGACCGCCCTGTTGACGATGGTTTTGAACGTGAGCGCTGCTGGGACTCCTGTCTCTACGACGCCTTCCAGCGCGAGGCCAGCGGCCACAACCCAAGCGCTGCCGCAGGCCAGCGTGTGGAACGCTTCTGGTTCCACAAGTTCTCCGATGAGTATATTAAAACCTTTGGTCGATACGGCTGCACCGGCTGTGGTCGCTGTGAAAAGACCTGCCCCGGTGTGATTGGAGTCCACTCTGTTATGAAAAGAATCTCGGCCACGCCATGAATGGGCTCATGACCCCACAACTCATCCGCATCAGCGAAATCTATGACGACGGTGAGGCCGCTCGCCACTTCACCTTTGAACCGGTCAGTGGCACCCGCCATTCAGCCCGCCCCGGGCAGTTCTTTACCCTTGCCATCCCCGGCCATGGTGAAGCCGCATTTACCTATCTCTCCCTGCCTGATGCCCAGGGGCGCTTCAAGGCATTGATTCGCCGGGTAGGCGCCCTCACCTCGGCACTCTTTGAATGCGGACACGGTGATCTCATCGGTTTTCGTGGCCCCTTTGGCAACAGCTGGCCGCTGGAGCAACTGCTCGGAAAACGGGTACTGATCATCGCTGGCGGCATCGGGCTGCCACCGCTGGCAGCGGTAACCGATCGGCTGAGCACCGATGGTAACACCCCGGTCGGGCTGATCTATGGTTGCCGTTCACCGGCAGAGCAGGTACTGAAGCATGAGCGTTCAGCCTGGCATGCGAGCATGCCCATCCTTGAAACCTTTGACCGCCCCTCCAACAAAGGGCAGCTCACCGGCACCCCGCTGGATCACACCCAGCAGATGTCTGCAAAGCTCGGTGGCTCACCCGAAGCCATCCTCAGCTGTGGCCCGGAGGTGATGATGAATGCTGCAGCCCGACACTTTATAAAAAACAACCTCCCCCCGGAAAAGATCTGGTTGGCACTGGAAAGACGCATGCACTGCGGTGTCGGCGAATGCGGTCACTGTTACCTGGGGAGCAGCACCGTCTGCACCGATGGCCCTATCTATAGCTGGCAACAACTCATCCGGTTGCAATCACAAACTACGGCCTAAAGAAAAAACCCGTACTGCCGATCCTAATTCTTACCGAGGCATAAGACATATATTTTGTACGGATTTAACAATGGTCAACAAAAACATGGCGGGGTTTATAGCCGCTCTGCATGAAGGGGCAGATCTGCTGGAGCGGCTGAACAAAACCTACCCCAACCTGGCAGACAGCTTCACTCAGGATACGGTTATAGAGTTCCGCCGCGCACCCATCACCCTGCAAAACACTCACAGGCAACAAACAGAAGTCAGCACCAGTAAACAGGCGTTTACTGAAGAGTCCGCCAATAACCAAGATGACCAAAAGCTGGTCACCACAGCCCGTGAGCTGCTGGCAATCCACAGCTTCGAAGATGTTTTAGACCTCCTGCAAGCCGAGCATGGCATCACATTAGATCTGACACAATTGGTGAATCTGGTTGGCAGCAGCGCCTATAGCGTTGCCTTACGGCGTGAGGCCCAAGAGTTTCAATCCAATGCGATCTCCTTGCCGCAGATCGTTCAGCTCTGGAAGGACTTTGGCCGCCCGCCCATTGGTGATGCCGAGTGGACCGCATCCAGCGTCTCCCGGATTCTTGAATAGGCCTCTTGGTAAAACATGATAACGTATATGTTGTAGGGTCATAATAAATATCCGCTGCCCATATTTATACCAGGCTATATTTCCTGCCCTGCATCTACCATTTTTACATACTTATGGAGAGTTAAAAATGTCACACAATAAATCCTTAAACCCCTTGCAGATCACAGGAGCATTTCTTTTTTCTCTGCTGCTGCTATTGTGCACAGCCCCTGTAGCCCTGGCCTCTAATGCCCCCACCTCCGCTGAATATGGGGTAGTACTCAATCTCGCGGGAAAACAGCGCATGCTGAGCCAGAAAATGAGCAAGGAGATCATGCTCATCGCACTGGACATTGACGCCGCAAACAACCTGGCCAACCTGGCAAAAACCTCCGGGTTATTTGACAAAACCCTGAAGGGGCTGCGCGGCGGCAGCGCTGAGCTGGGTCTGCCGCCCACCAGTGCCAGCCGAATCCTGCGCCAACTCGACAAGGTTGATGGCATTTGGGCTGGGTTCTACCCGGTGGTTCAAACCGTTCTCAATAACAAAGCAGTTACCAAGGAGCAGGTTGCCACCATAGCCAAAAACAATCTGCCACTGCTTAAAGAGATGAATAAAACGGTTGGGCTGTATGAGAAAGATGCCAAGAAAGGCGGGCTTAAATCCGACCCGAGTCTGGCTGCCACCCTGAACCTGTCGGGCAAACAGCGCATGCTGACCCAAAAGATGAGCAAAGAGTTTCTGCTGGTGGCTTACGGTCACGACGTGGATGACAACAAGCTCAGCCTGCTGGAGACCTACAGCCTGTTTGAACGCACCTTGAAAGGGCTGCGTGATGGTGATGCGACTCTTGGCCTGTCTGCTACCACGCAACCTCATATCCTTGCTCAGCTCGATGTTGTCGAAGGGCTCTGGGGGAAATTCAAACCCATCGTAGCCTATGGAGCAGACTACAAAACCACCAGCATTCCAAAGGATAAGATTGAGGTGCTGGCCAATACCAACCTGCCACTGCTCAAAGAGATGAACAAAGCCGTTGGCATGTATGCAAAAGAGGCCGCTAAATAGGCGCTCAGCCCTAAAAGGAGCAGCTGAGATAGATATGGCAGCTGCTCCTTTTAGGGGGAACCTGGAATTAATCAGCGTTTTCTCAAGGATTAACCACTCGGATCTACCAAGGGGACACAGATGACTATAAAACAGAGAATGCTAGGCGGAGGCATCATAATCAGCATACTGCTGGCCTGTGTACTCACGTTAACGATCTTTTCGTTCACGAACCTGAGCAATGGCTTTTCACAAGTCGTGGAAAAATCCGCTACCGGGGTTACCAATTCACGCGCTACCGAGTCCAGCCTGCTGAAGGCTGACAGTCATCTGTCCCAAATTTCAGGTGAGATGCTGGCGGTGGTCGATAATATCAACCGCACCAACATGACCGTCAGGGTGCTGGAACGTAAGATCAAGCAGCTCTCGGCAACCCTGGATGAGCTGGTAACTGAGGCCACTGAGATTGGTAAAGGGCTTCCCGAAGGATTGGCCAAGGATAATCTGGATGACCTGACCGATACTATAGGTGACATCGAAGAGTCCATGCGCAGAGAGGCCCTGGTCAGCCTGAGCTCAACCGTCGATAAAATGCGGGAATTCACCCAGCATATCGACACTCAGGTCACTGAAATCAACCAGCTCTCTGGTGAGTTGAACCACATCAAAACACTCAGCTCAGAGGTGGTCTCCGCCAATCAGGATATCCAGTCCCTGGCCGAAGGCTCCAGTGATGAGGTCGGCCTGTCACAGAATATCATCAGCATGGTTCTGGGGGTTCTGGTGCTGCTGAGCCTGGGGGGTGTTTTATTGATCACTGGCAGCATCACCAAACCACTCAACCGGGCGATTGAGATCGCGGGTGCCATTGCCAACGGCAAGCTGGATAACCGCATAGACATCAAAAGCCAGGATGAGGTGGGGCAGCTGCTCAGCGCCCTCAAGACCATGCAGGAGAATATCAAGAAGCAGATCGAAACCGAACGGCAGTATGCTGCAGAGACCAACCGCATTAAAGTGGCACTGGACAATGTCTCCGGCAACGTCATGGTGGCAGATGCCGATAACACCATCATCTATCTTAACAAAGCGGTACAGAAACTGTTCCTGGACGCACAAGAGGATATCAGGCAGGTTCTGCCAAACTTTGATGCCAACAAGATACTGGGCAGCAATGTGGACATCTTTCATAAAAACCCGGCGCATCAGCAGGGGCTGCTGGCCAATTTAAGTGGCCGCTTTGAGTCTGAGTTCCCGATTGGCTCCCGCACCATGCGTATCATCGCCAACCCGGCCATTGATGCCAACGGAAACCACATGGGAACGGCCGTGGAGTGGAGCGACCGCACCCAAGAGCTGGCCGTAGAGCAGGAGGTGGAAAATATTGTAGCCGCCGCACGCAATGGCAACCTGAGCCAGCGTATTGATCTTACTGGCAAGACCGGCTTCTTCAACAAATTGGGGGGCGGCATCAATGAGCTGCTGGAGGTGACCGACCAGGTCATCAGCCAGACCATCAGCGTACTCGAGGCTCTCTCAAAGGGTGACCTTACCCAGCGAGCCAACACAAGCTATGGTGGCTCTTTCGGCAGCCTGGCCAGCAACATCAACCAGACCATTGACCAACTGAACCAGACGGTTGCTCAGATCCTCAGCTCCAGCAACATTATCTCCAGCTCATCGGAAGAGATCTCCAGCGGCAACGACAACATGTCCCAGCGAACCGAATCGCAGGCCTCCTGCCTGGAAGAGACTGCATCCACCATGGAGCAGTTCACCAGTGCCTCCAGGCAGAGTGCTGAAAACGCCAAACAGGCCAGCCACTCTGCAAAATCAGCACAGGAGCTGGCAGAAAAAGGGGGCAGCGTCGTCAATGAAGCGGTTACGGCCATGGGTGAAATCAACAATGCCAGCAACCGGATTGCAGACATCATCAGCGTCATTGATGACATCGCCTTCCAAACCAACCTGCTGGCACTGAATGCCTCTGTCGAGGCTGCCAGAGCCGGTGAGCAGGGTCGAGGCTTTGCTGTGGTGTCCAGCGAAGTGCGTAATCTGGCAGGCCGTAGCGCCACCGCTGCAAAAGAGATCAAAGGCCTTATTCAGGACAGTGTTGAAAAGGTCAATGCCGGGACAACGCTGGTCAACCGTTCCGGCGAGACCCTGGTTGAGATTGTGACCGCAGTGAAGCAGGTCGGTGCCGCAGTCGCAGAGATTGCCGCAACGGCCCAGGAGCAGTCACTGGGGATAGCACAGGCCAATCAGGCCGTTACCCAGCTGGATGAGATGACGCAGCAAAATGCCGCTCTGGCAGAGGAGACATCAGCCGCCAGCCACTCTCTCAACAACCAAGCCACCGACATGGCCAATATTATGAGCTTCTTTAAAACCTCAAACCATTAACGACTCGGTTTGCTAATACAAATCAGGCCGGGGAGTACCCGGCCTGATTTGTGTAGATACCCATGAAAACAGTTAATCCTCGCGTGAGGTCACTTCCAGCAGATGATAGCCAAACTGGGTTTTTACTGGCCCCTGCACGGTACCGACCTCTGCACTGAAGACCACTTTATCAAATTCCGGCACCATCATTCCCGGCCCAAACGAACCCAGATCACCACCATCCCGCCCCGAAGGACAGCTGGAGTGCTGTTTGGCCAGCTCGGTAAATTCTGCCCCTTCGGCAATCTGCTCTTTGAGTGAACTGCATTTCTCTTCTGAATCCACCAGGATATGTCGTGCTGTTGCGCTTGGCATGGCTCTCTCCACTTTTAAAAAAGGCCGTTATTGTAGCAGCTATTGCCTATGGTTCTAACTCATATGCATAGCTGTTGACAGAGACGCCATCACCCAGCATCAGGCATTGCAGCTTTTGGGGCTCTCTCGCCTCTCCGTATGGGCTGAACCTCTCTTTTGTGCTTATATCCAGATAGAGCATCCTCCTGGCCCCCGCTTTTTTCACGGTGACCCACTGGAACCGGTACCCTTCAACACGCAGATCACTGCTGTTGAGGTAAGGCTTTTTCTGCTTCCAGTAGGAGAGACAACCTTTAATCGCCCGTTTCTCTATCGTGGCATCCGAAGGGCCGCTCCTATCTTTTACCTCCTCTCTGGCAACGGCACTACAGGCAGAGTCCGAAAATACTGTATTCCCCTCTTCATCTTTACATTGATAGATTTTGCCAACGGCGTGAGATGCAAAAAGCAGCAATATGCTGGCCATGATAATCCGTTTTTTCATAGGCATATACCTGAAATAGCACTCCTGTTTTTACCCACTGGCTAAAGGCTTAGGGTTATTTTTTACGCTGCCTGCTGCCCAAAATCAGCTTCTGCCGCTCTAATACACGGGTAAATTCCTGAGCCGACAGCGGCTTATAAAAAAAGAAACCCTGAAACTCATCACACCCCTGTTCGCAAAGATAGGCCAGCTGTTGCTCATCCTCAACGCCTTCTGCAATCACCCGCAGTTTCAGGGAGTGCGCCATGGCAATAATGGCCTTAGTGATGGCCATATCATCTGCATCACCCGGGATTCCATTAACAAATGAACGGTCTATCTTTAGCGTGGTCAGCGGAAAACGCTTCAGGTAATTCAAGGAGGAGTAGCCTGTTCCAAAGTCATCCACCGAGAGTGTAATGCCCATATCACAAAGCATATCCAGCATCTCTATGGTCTCATCAAGGTGCCGCATAAGCAGATTTTCAGTCAGCTCAAGCTCCAGATATTGAGCCGAAAACCCGGTGCTGTGCAGGGCTTCCTTCACCATTGAGATCAGTCTGTTTTTTTGAAATTGACGGGGACTGAGGTTGACACCAAGCCGCAAGTGGGGAAAGCCGGCATTTTGCCATGCCTGCGCCTGTGCACAGGCTGTTTTCAGTACCCACTCACCGATCTCTACAATCAGCCCGTTATTCTCGACAATAGAGATGAACTCGAAGGGTGAAACCGTGCCAAGCTCCGGGTTATCCCAGCGCAACAGCGCCTCCATCCCCACGATTTCGCCACTCCTTGCATCCATTTGGGGCTGATAGCTGAGCCAAAATTCATTATTCTCCAGTGCTTTGTGCAGCTTGCTCTCCATGGTCAGCCTGCGAAGTGCATGGGCATTCATGGATTGAGTGTAGAAGCGGTACCTGTTTTTTCCGGCACGTTTTGCTTCGTACATCGCTGCATCAGCATTTTTAAGCAGTGTATCGACTGTCTCCCCATCGTCAGGGTAGAGCGCAATGCCGATACTGGGGGTTACAAATACCTCCTGTTTACCCAGCAGGACAGGCTGAGCCAATGCATTTTTAATGCGTTGTGCAACCTTGGCAACATCATCTGCTTCATGTGCAACTGTCAGCACCACCGTAAATTCATCACCGCCAAAGCGTGCCGCCTGGTGTCCATCACCCGAAATCGCACCATGTGTTGCACGGTCACTCTCCCGGATGCTTTGCAGCAGTCGCTTTCCAACTGTCACCAGAAGTTTGTCACCTGCTGAATGCCCCAGTATGTCATTAATGCGTTTAAACTCATCCAGATCCATAAACAGTGCAGCGACCCGCCACCCCTGGCGGCGAGCAATAGTGATAGCCTGCGCCAGATGCTCTTTGAACAGCGCGCGATTGGGCAGCCCCGTCAAGCCATCAAAATAGGCCAGGTGCCGAACCTTCTCCTCTGCTGCACGTATACTATTAAAGGCCTTGCGTGCACGCAGGATGTGCCTGATCCGGTGGCTGATGATGGGCCAGTTTACAGGTTTGACCACAAAATCGGTGGCACCCAC
>JALSJZ010000122.1 GCA_026989135.1 Sedimenticola sp.
TTGGAATAGAACAACTATTCTACGTCGTTGCGCCTTTCCATACACCCCCGCAAGCGCACACTCCACCCCGTCCAACTGCAGATTCTAGGTTAAATTTAACTCTTTTCGACACAGAGACCACGGAGAATTTGTTTTATACACATAAAAGCCACTCTGTGTTCTCCGTGGTCTCTGTGTCTAACTTTAAATGTATAACAGCTAAAGCCTCGCCTAGGAGGCTGTCCGAGAATAGAAACCACAGTGAGGAAAAGCTGGATTTGGTCAGGTTCTCTCATTATTTTCGTTAAATATGCCCAATATTCGCCTCAAATAATGAAAAAATCTGACTCAAACCAGCTTCCCCTCACCATGACTCCTATTCTCGGACAGCCTCCTAGAGCGCCTGCTTTTGGTGCACTAAAGTGCATAGTTTTTACTAGTGATTTGAGACAATAAAACGTGCAACTATTCGTCGTTCAACGCATTCTTGGCATCCTGCTCATGGTGTTCAGCGTGACCATGCTGCCGCCCCTGCTGGTCTCCTGGATCTATTCGGATGGCGCAAGCGCCGCATTCTTTGATGGTTTTGCACTGACACTCTCGATGGGCGTGCTCTTCTGGGGGCCGGTTCGCAATCAGAAAAAAGAGCTGCGCCTGCGCGATGGCTTTATGGTAGTGATCATGTTCTGGACGGTGCTGGGGCTGACCGGGTCACTGCCGTTCGTGCTGGCGGAAAACCCGCAGATGTCGATAACCGATTCAATCTTTGAATCCATCTCCGGCCTGACCACCACCGGCGCAACGGTCATCGTGGGTCTGGATGCACTGCCGCAATCCGTACTCTATTACCGGCAACAGCTCCAGTGGCTGGGCGGCATGGGCATCATCGTGCTGGCGGTTGCAGTGCTGCCAATGCTGGGCATTGGCGGCATGCAGCTCTACCGGGCCGAGACCCCCGGCCCGATGAAGGATACCAAACTCACCCCGCGCATTACCGAGACGGCCAAGGCGCTCTGGTATATCTATCTTGGTCTGACAGTGACCTGCTCGCTGGGTTACTGGGCGGCCGGGATGAGCCTGTTTGATGCCATCTGCCACGCCTTCTCCACTGTCGCCATCGGTGGCTTTTCAACCCATGATGCGAGCATGGGGTACTTTGACAGCCGCCTGATCGAGATGATTGCAGTGGTCTTTATGCTGCTGGCCGGGGTCAATTTTGCACTGCACTTTATCGCCTTGCGACAGCGTAATCTACTGGTCTATTTTGGCGATTCAGAGTTTCGCTACTATCTGACCAATATGGCTGTTATCACAGTTGTTGTAATCCTTACACTCTACTCAAGCGGAACCTACAAAACCTGGGATCAATCCATTATCCAGGGGGTCTTTCAGACCGTCTCTATCGGCACCACGGCAGGCTTTACCACGGCGGATTATTCAGCCTGGCCTGCCTTTATCTCGATCCTGCTGCTGTTCAGCAGCTTTGTGGGGGGCTGTGCCGGGTCAACTGGCGGTGGCATCAAGGTGATCCGCTATGTGCTGTTGATCAAACAGGGGGTGCGGGAGATCTTTCGCCTGATTCATCCCAGTGCAGAGACCCCCATCCGCCTCGGAGGCAAGACCATCTCCCCCCGCGTGGTGGAGGCGGTCTGGGGCTACTTCTCGCTCTATGTGGCCAGTTTTATCCTGATGTATCTGGCGCTGATGCTGACGGGGCTGGATGTGACCACCGCCTTCTCCGCAGTAGCGGCCTCCATCAACAACCTGGGGCCGGGGCTGGGCGAGGTGGGGCTGAACTATGCCAGCCTGAGTGACCCGGCCAAGCTGATCCTCTGCTTTGCCATGGTCTTGGGGCGGCTAGAGATCTTCACGCTGCTGGTGGTGCTGAGTCCGGCCTATTGGTCCAAGTAACTGGCTAAAGCCGGGACATGCCATATCGGCCTGGCCCAAGCAGCGCCACTTGGTCATTCAGAATGACCTTGACCGGCATGCTTTGAAGCAGTGGCTCCATCCGCCCTTTGTCACTGAAGGCTTGCAGGAATGAACCTTCCTGAAGTTTTGGTAATATTTTGGATGCAATCCCTCCGCCGATAAAGACCCCTCCGGTCGCCTTCTGTTTTAGCGCCAGGTTGCCCGCTTCTGCGCCATAGAGGCGGATAAACAGATCCAGCGCCTCAACACAGATGGGGCAGCTGTGATCCAGTGCGGCCTCTGAAACCGTGGCGGCCGGGTGGTCGAAGTCCAGCTCAAGAGTGGAGCTATGCTGGCGGTGTTGAAGCAGAAAATGGTAGATGTTGACCAGGCCGGAGCCAGAGAGCAGCCGCTCCCAGCTGACATGCCCAAGGTGTTGCGCCAGGAACTCAAAGAGGGCAAATTCAAGTGCAGTGCGTGGTGCAAAGTCGGCGTGACCGCCTTCGGTGGCAAAAGGGAGGGGGAGACCATCACTCTGCCGGGTGATGCCCGCCTCACCCAGGCCTGTGCCTGCGGCGATGATGCATTGGTTGCCCTGCTGCTCCGGGGTGCCGGGCTGCAGGGTGCAGAAGGCATCATCAGCCAATGCAGGGATGCCCCAGGCGACGGCTTCCAGATCATTGATCAGCCATACTTTTTTTATCCGCAGCCCATGCTCGATGTCGGCGGCACTGACCTGCCAGGGCAGGTTGGTGGTCTTGCAGCGTCGATCCTTGATTGGGCCTGCAATGCCAAAACAGGCATATTCGCAGCCACCACCGAGGCGACTGATATAATGTGCGACGACCTCATCCAGAGAGGAGCAGTTGTTGCTGCCGTATACCGTTAGAGAGGAGGGCTGGAGCTGCCCGGTCTCGGTATCAAAGACAGCGAGACGGGTGTTGGTGCCGCCAATATCTCCAGTAAGTATTTTCAATGTGAGCTCCTCATCTTTGGGTTTGGGGGGCAAGCGGGGTTGGCTCCGCTCCTGTGATGCAGGTGCTATAGTACCTGATGCTCACAAAAAAGCGCTACGACCTGCCCGTTTGCCCTGAGTTATACAAGAATCCATTAAAATCCATTTATCAGCCCGTTTTTTGTTACGCTCAGAACTACTATGCCAGACCATCCAACCGATTATTATCACCGGGCGCAAGTTGGGCATGCAGATGATTGCTGAAGGGGTAGAGAATTTGTTTTTCCAGGAAAATCGCTGTGAATAACCACAATTCAGAAAGGGCCAACAGGCGTCTTGGAAAAGGCATGATGATCACTGCCTGGGTGTTGACACTGGGTCTGCTAACGCTGTTTTTTAATGGTGTGCTGGATAATCAATACAACCCCAACCGGCAGCTGAATACGATGACTGCAACCGGTAAGCCGCAAGAGGTTGTGCTGGTGCGCAACAAATTCGGACATTATGTGGCAACCGGTGCTATCAACGGAGAGGCCGTTATTTTTATGCTGGATACGGGAGCAACCGATGTTGCTGTCCCGCTGGCACTGGCCAACCGGCTGAATCTTAAGCGGGGTGCCGAAGCGGTATTCAATACAGCCAATGGAAAGATAACCGCCTGGCGCACCCGTCTGGAGCGAGTCACCCTTGGTGGGATTGAACTCACCAATGTTCGAGGTTCGATTTTACCCAGCATGGCAGGTGATGAGGTATTGCTTGGTATGAGTTTTCTCAAGCATTTAGAGCTGGTTCAGCGGGGCGATACCTTGACTATTCGACAGGTTAGATAATGCCATTTTGTGGTGTAAAAACAGGGCGCACCATGCATTGCATATTGCGCCCTGTTTTTATTGTCCTAAGTGGAAAACCTGCTTAAGAGAGCTTGTCCTTCAGTGCCTTTAGCGCACTCACTTTAATGACGGTGCTGGCTGGCTTGGCGGCAATCTTGATGCTCTCACCCGTTGCCGGGTTACGCCCCATGCGGGACTTGCGCGCAGGCTTGCGTACGCGGCGGATCTTGACGCCCGTCTCTGGAATGGTGAATTCACCAGAGCCACGGCGCTGCATGTGGCGAGTCACCAGTACACCCAGTGATTCAAATACAGCTGCAACCTGCTTGCGTGAGAGTTGGGTCTCTTCAGCAATAGCGGTGGTGACTTGAGCCTTGGTCTGCTTGGCGGGGATGGCTTTCAGCTTTACAACAGCTTTTTTCTTGCTTGCTACTTTCTTCTTGGCTACCACCTTCTTTTTGGTGGCAACCCTTTTCTTTGTAGAGGTTGCTTTTTTAGCTGCAACAGCTCTCTTTGCGACAACCTTTTTCTTTGCACTCTTTTTGACGACTTTTTTCTTTACGGCCATGGATGGTTCCTGATTTAAAGTAGTTGAAATGTGACACTATAAATAGTGAGGTTTTAAAGGTGATCGGCATTCTATATTGGCCGCCTTATAAATTCGAGTGTTTTCGTTGGTTATTTTAAATAAACAGGCAATTTATTCGTAATTTCCAGGGAAAATGGCTGTTTTTTATAAAAATGAAGTTTCGTGGTTACCAAATATCAAAATGGAAACAGTGTTTATCATCAATGTTTTAATGGGTTAAATCTATTGTCCAATGTTGATCAGCTGCACCGTGAATATTTTTTATGCGGTTTTACAAGTGTCATGGTAAGGATGAATTTAATGGTTCTAAAATTGTGATGAAGGTCAAGGAAAGCCGGTTATGGGGGTGCAATAGTGTCGATCCGTTCAATAAAATATCACGGTATGCGCTCTACTATTTACAGTAATGGGTTCTGCTATAAACCAACTAGAAAATGTTTCAGGCATAGATGCAGAGTGCTTCATGATGCTGGAAAATCACTCGACAAAATTATCTGATAGAGGTTTTTGTGACACCAACGCCTAAAGAGAGAGAGCTGAAGATGTTGAGCAGGCTGACGCCGCTCAATATGCTGTCAGATAAAGCACTGGCTCAGCTGCTGAAAGAGGTTGCTGTTGAATACATGAATCGTGGCGAGTATCTGTTTCATGAAGGCGATACATTGCCTGAAAACATCTATCTGCTCTCTGGCAAGGTCTCGCTATTAAAAGGTGAGACAGAGGTAGAGATCCTGACGGGTAATACAGATGCCACACGATTTGCAGTAGCCCATCAACTGCCACGGCAACATACCGCCCGTGCCAAATCACGAATTGAGTATGTGCGTATCAACAGTCACAGGTTGAGCGAGCTGATTGAACATGCGCGCGCCAATGCCTATAAAGTAGAGCAGCTGGAGAGTGCAGAGGATAGAGACTGGAAGAGCCTGCTGCTGCAATCGCAGATCTTTCAGCATATCCCCCGGGCGAATATCCGACATGTTATGAACCGCATGGAAGAGGTGGCCGTGCGCAAGGATGAGGAGATTATCCTGCAGGGTGAAGAGGGAGACTACTTTTACTTTATCAGCGAAGGGCGCTGTGCGGTATCCCAGAAACCTGTAGATAGCTATCAGTCAATCGAGGTGGCGCAACTGGGGCCGGGTGATTGCTTTGGTGAGGATGCCCTGCTGTCCGATAATCTGCGAAGCAGCACCGTAAGCATGTTAAGTGATGGTGTCTTGATGCGACTCAGCAAGGATGATTTTATCAATCTTATAAAGCACCCCCTGGCCACCACGGTAAATTTCAGTGATGCCTGCCAGATAACCGCAGCCAATGGTATCTGGCTGGATATTCGTTCACCAGCCGAATACCAGCAGGGACACATGAGCGGCAGCATCAATCTACCGCTTAATTCACTGCGTTTTCAGGTATCAAGCCTGGCACCGGGGCATCAGTATGTTATCTATTGCCAGGATGGACGCTACAGTGCCATTGCCGCGTTTCTTTTACTGGAACGTGGCTTTGATGCAGTCATTCTGAGTGGCGGCATAAAATCCATCCCGGATGACAGGTTGATCTGTAGAGAGACCACGTCGCAGGAGAAGGGTGCCAAGGTCATCACACTCAGGCCGGGGGATCATGCAGGCATTGCACAGCATGAGCAGGCGAGCCAGAAATTAACAGCAGAAATCGAGTCACTTGAGCAGCGGGCAAAACAGGTAGAGGAGCACAATGCAGCTCTGCAACAGCAGATCAACAGACTCAGATCGGGAAAGAGAGAGCAGGAGGTTGAACTGGAGGTGCTGCTTACCACAGCGCAGGAACAGGAACGGATTGAGACGGCAGAACTGCAAACGGTACAGAACCAGATCAAGCAGTTACAGCAGCAGCTGACAGCTGTTAAAAAAGAGAAAAATGCCGCCTTGCGGCAGCTGAAAAAGCAGTCCAGACAGAGCAGGGTGGCCGACAGCTCCAGCCTGCTCTGTAGTCCGGATCTGGCAGAGATAGAGCGGGCGACACAGCTGCAAGCAGGCCTGGACTATGAGTGTACTCAAACCACAGAGCAGCTGCAGGAGAGAGGGAAGATACTCCAGAACAGGCTGGAGCAGCAGGCCTCCACCATGGATCCGGTTGATCAGGAGGTGATCCGGCAGGAGTTAGATCAGCTGCACAATGCCATCAAAGAGCGGGGCAGCGAGATGGAGCGGGCGCTGCTTGAACAGCGTTCGCTGGAGGATGCGCTGGAGGATAGGGATGCCCATCTTGAGCAGGTCAAACAGGAGATGGAACAGTTAGCAGTAAAACTGGAATCTGCCACAGCCCGGTGTGAGCAGGCAGAGGAGGCACATCGGCATGCGGAAGGGATGGTGGAACGGTTAAAAGAGCAGCTTAAAAAATCCAAATCCCGTGGCATTGTGAACAGCGTAACAGGCCAGGGTGCCGATGGAGGCGGCCGACAGATAAAAACCGGCCTCTTTGGCATGTTGATGGGTGGGCTTGTCTGTTTTTCTGTTTTAAATGCGCTATTGGTGTTCAATGGAAAGGATGAAATCATCTTCAGCCTGACGGGAGAGAGAGCGGTGCAGGAGATGTTGTCCAGCTGGTTGCCATCGGAGGAGATAGATCTGAAACCATCCAAACCACTGGACATAGAAAAGAGCCTGCCCAGTGTGGTGGCGGAGAAGCCAAAGAGAGAGCAAGTGGCTGCTGCTCCGGCAGCCACGCCCAAACCTGTCAAACCCAGAACGCCAAAGGTGATACAGGATCAGCTACAGGATGGCTCTGCCGGCCCGGTCATGGTAGAGATTCCCGCCGGCAGGTTCTTGATGGGGAGCAATCACAATGCGCTGAAACAGGATGAACGTCCGCTCCACAGGGTGGAGCTGCGGCGTTACTATGCTGCCCGTTATGAGACCACCTTTGAAGAGTATGATCGCTTTGCCCAGGCCACAGGCCGCACGCTGCCAGATGATCAGGGTTGGGGAAGAGGGCGTCGCCCCGTGATCAATGTAAGTTGGGAAGATGCGCTGGCCTATACCGCCTGGCTGTCAGAGCAGACGGGGGCCAGCTATCGGCTGCCTACCGAGGCAGAGTGGGAGTATGCAGCAGGTGCTGGGAATAACAGCCTCTACTGGTGGGGCTACAAGCTGGAGGAGAACCAGGCCAACTGCTATAACTGCGGCGTTAAATGGGCGGGTGAACGTACGGCTCCGGTCGGCTCATTTAAGGCCAACCCCTTTGGGCTGCACAACACAGCAGGCAACGTCATGGAGTGGATTCAAGACTGCTATAGCCCAAATTATGTGGGTGCCCCAACCGATGGCAGCGCCTGGACGGTTTCGCACTGTAAACAGCAGGTGGTGCGTGGCGGCGCCTATAGCAAATCAGGCATGAGCATGCGCACTACGGAACGTAACAGACAGGCCCCATCCTCACGGTTATCAATGTTAGGGTTTCGGGTGGTGCGTGAGTAAACTCGAACTGCCTTATTGCCGAATAATTTAGAGGATTAACATCTATTTCGGCAGCTCATTTTTTCTGCCACCCAGTTTGATTGCCAGCAAAACCAGCGGAAGATATGCCGCAAGTGTGGCAAACAGACCCACATCTGGCTTGATGGCAGCGAGCCAGGCCCAGGGAAACAGCCAGGTTACATTTATGCCAAGCAGAGCCATTGTAACAGGGCGGTGACTTCCCCACTTTCTCGATAGTTGCTGGTAAAGATGGGATCGGTGCGCCTCGAACCAGCGCTCGCCATTGAGCATGCGACGGAGAAGAGTAACCGTTGCATCGCTGATAAAGAGCGCCAAAAGTATGATCCAGACCCAGATGGGGAACCCCAAATTTGCACTCCACAGCGCAAACAGGCCAAGCATTAATCCAAGAAATCCACTCCCTGCATCGCCCATAAAGATCTTTGCTGGAGGCCAGTTCCAGACCAGAAACCCAGCAATGCCCGCCATTAGGATAGAGAGCCAGAACAGGGGGGCAGCATAATCACCTGTCGATGCAAACTGCATGATCAGTATGGCTCCGATACCGACAAAGAGAGCTTCTGCCCCGGCAATACCATCAATGCCATCCATAAAGTTGAACAGGTTCAGAAGCCAGACCAGGGCAACGATGCCCAATGGATAGCCGACGATGCCCAGGTCAATGGTTGAACCGGGCAGTGGAATATCAGGCAGGCCGAATAGAAGCAGCCCCGTCAGTGCTGCAATGGAGTGGGCAAGGAATCGCCAGCGTGCCGGAATATGGGTGTGGTCATCCCAGAAGCCGACCCCGGCAACCAGCAGGCCACCGTAGAAAATGGCCCAAAATGGCCCAGGCTCGGGCGTAAGGTCAGGGATGTTGAAAAAGAGAGCAAGGCTGAATGCGGCAAGAAAGGTAATGACAAATGATAGCCCACCTCCACGCGGTGTTGGAGTGGTATGAGAGCTGCGCTCGTTTGGTGTATCGATAACCCCTCGCTTCAGTGCATAGTGACGAAGTGCTCCTGTTAATCCAAGTGAAGCAAGGAATATCAGTAAAATTGATGTGATCATTCAGTGGAGGAGGCTTGAGGTTTGCTCAGCGGCTTTTTTTGCCGGAGATACCAGCTTGCCGTTTTGGCCATCGCCTCATCCACAGAGAGCGGAGGCTGCCACTGTAATAGCTGCCGGGCCTTGCTGGAGTCGATCTGTAAAGAGCAGGTCAGTCGATCCACCATCGGCCTCTTACCCAGCAGAGAGGCACCCAGGTTCATCAGGAACTGGGGGACAGAAAAAAGCCTGGCTGAGCGCCCCATATGTTTTGCGATACATTGAGCCAGCCCGGCTGTCGACAGATCTTCACCATCTGAGATCAGAAAGAGCTCATTGGCGGCGGCGGGATGATCCCGGCAGGTGATCAGAAAGTCGACCAGATTATCCACCGCAACCAGACTGCGCTGGTTTCTGATGCCAGCCAGAGGCAGAGGGATGCCGCGATCTATCCAGCCCAACAGGTGCAGAAAGTTTGCCTTTACCCCAGGCCCATAGATGAGAGGAGGTCTGATGATAACGACCTCCATGGATGACTCTGCTGCAATCTTGCGGAGCCCCTGTTCCGCCTCATGCTTTGATATGGCGTAGGGGTCTTGCGGTGCTGCGGGCATGGATTCATCGAATGGTTGACCAGTGGTGAGTTCACCGTTGACCTTGACGCTGCTCAGGAAGATAAAGCGACGCACACCGGCGTCAGCAGCGGCTTTGGCAAGCCGCAATGTGCCAGCCGTGTTGACCTCCCGGAATGACTGTAAGGGGTCGGCTGCCGTATCCTTCATTATGTGGACACGAGCAGCCAAATGAATGACGGCATCAATATCCTTGAGAGCGCCATCCCAGCAGGTCTCTGATCCTATCTCGCCTATATGATGTACCTGTCCAAACAGCTCATCCGGCTTGCCTGATGATAGAGCTGCTCGTACTGCGCTTGAGTATTTAATGCCTGCGGCATGCAGCTTTTTGCGCAATGCCTTGCCAACAAATCCGGTTGCGCCGGTCAATAGAGCCGATGGGACTTGATTGAGTTCTTCATTGGTCATTATTTTCCCATCACCGGATGATAGCGGCCGGATTCTATATTCTGTGTGGCTGAACGGTTACTTTACCAACCCAATGCTGAAAGGTTATCAATAACAGCAGGCCTGTCATTGCCCTTCGCCGGGCTGCGGCTTCTGATCTGAGGCATCCGGAGCCGCCACCTCAAAAATCTCCCACAGTGTAATATCTATTCCCTTAAGACTGGTAAGCGGCAAGACTTCCTGAGGACCAAATATCTCGGATTCGCCGTATCGCTTGCCCTTAAGTACAAACCGCTCCACATACAGCTCGATGGGATCAATGATAATGTACTCCCTGACAGCGGATCTCTCATATAGCGCCCTCTTCTCCCTCTTGTCCTTGAGCGCTGTGGCGGGTGAGAGCACCTCCACGACAAGGTCGGGCGCTCCCTGTATATTGGCCTCGGTGATCTTCTTCTCGTCACAAACAACAAAGATGTCAGGCTGTACAACATCATGATTGGAAAGCACAACATCAGTAGGCGCCACAAATGGCCTGCACGGCTTACCTTTAAGCTCATTTCCGATGATACGAGTAAAATTAACGACAACATTCTGGTGTTTTATGCCGGGAGCAGGAGTCATATTATATGCTTCTCCGCCAATTATCTCCCACCGCTCATCATCGGGCCATGTCAGATAATCAGAACAGGTATATTTTTCGGCTCTTTTTTTTGCTACAGGCATTTCTACAGCCCTCCTCTTTGAGGTTATAAATTAAGTTCAACTAACTGCATCATGTCGGCTAAACCGATTGCCTGAATATTCTTTGCTATCGGGTATTGCTCTTTCCCTGCATAAACCACAAAGTTGTTATTAGAATGGATATCCTCTATAGCGTTGTAAAACCCCTTGCTTGGCTTGGCTGTTAAACCACTTTTAATTTCAATTGCCCAGATTTCACCACTCGGCATCTCCAGAATAAGATCTATTTCTGCACCTGCCGAGGTGCGATAGAAAGTAGCTTTTGCGCCAAAAGGCATGACGGATAAAATGTTTTCGATAACAAACCCTTCCCAGCTCGCCCCAATGACCGGATGACCTGCCAGCTCGTTATAATTTTTGATCCCTAACAGCGCATGCAACAGGCCACTGTCCCGGATATATATCTTTGGGGATTTAACAAGCCTTTTTCCAGTATTGGCATGAAATGGTTTTAAGCGTCTGAGCAATAATAAATCCACTAAAAGGTCTATATAAGAATTAAGTGTCTTTGTAGCAATAGATAAGCCAGAAGCCAATCTTGAAGCGTTTAACATACTGCCTTGGCAATGCGCCAACATCATCCATAATCGCTCTAATGTTTCAGCGGCTGCGCGTGGAGTAAATTGTGGAATGTCTCTTTCCAGATAGGTTCTGATGAAATCCTTTCTAACCAGAAAACTATCCTGATCTGTATTCCCAAGAAAGCTATCGGGAAAACCGCCTCTTAACCATAATGCAGTAACATCATCAGAATTTATTTCTGATACGGTAATCGGATTCATATTGATATAACCAATACGCCCCGCAAGGGTTTCTCCTGATTGTCTTAAAAGATCGATTGAGGCAGAGCCTAAAATCAAAAAACGCCCTACTCTTTTTCCTTTACGCCGCCCTTTATCTATTACTCCACGCAGTGTTTGAAACAGTTCAGGCATACGATGAATTTCATCAAGAATGACAAGACTATCTTCATATTTTTCGAGGAATAAAATAGGGTCTCTTAGTCGGCCTCTATCTTCATAAGATTCAAGATCGAGGTAAATAGATTCTCTATCTTCAGCAATCTCCAGCGCAAGCGTCGTCTTCCCAACCTGACGAGGCCCCATAATAGCTACCGCAGGCTGGCGATTTAATGCTTTTTCTATATCAGCTCGTACTTTTCTTTCTATCATCCTTGTAATTTATGGCTTATGATTGCAAATTGCAAGGACAAAGTTATGCGTTTTGCTTTTAAAGCAGAGCCAGTGAGTAGCATCACCTGCACGGTGGAATATGGTATGACATCTTCCAAGGTGCCGTCAGGCAATGGGTCTGCGGCTAAACTCACATTGGCCATCTCACTTCGCGGGGGGTATCTTTAATATATGCCTACTGCTGAAAAACCGGATTTTGCCAGGATTTCATATTACTCCAATGACTCATTCACAATTTTTTCTATTAGCTTATCTGCCCCCATCAGCGGCAACAATCGCAGTAGTACTTCATCCATTACACCCAACTCGGCACAAGTGATGAACTTGGCCTGCCGGCTCTTCCAGGCCAAGGTTTGAACCAGGCTAGCGGTTACCACCGAGGCTTTATCCAGATTATTAACCGGAACTTCTGTGCTGCCACTCCGGATACTGGTGCTGACAGGGCAGCATATTAATAGCCCGGTTTGTCGATTGTAAGCTTTGCTGCTCAAAATCAGTGCCGGGCGATATTTACCGGTTTCCCTGCCTTTAGTCGGCTCAAAATCCAGCCAGACAATGTCGTTCCGATCAGGGATGTATTGTGGACTCAATTGCCCATCTCCCCACTTTGAATAACTGCCAGCTCATCAGCATGGGCATTTTCAGCCGTTAAACCCTCTAACAAATCAGCTTCCCTGAGCGGAAAGCTAAAACCCTCACTCTGAGATTTGGCTCTTCTGACCGTAAAGCCATCATCAAACACCTCTACATCAACCAGGGTATCTTGCTTGAATCTGGGGATGTCGCGCATCATGCCCGCTACGCGTAGCGCAAGACCATTACCCCATTTTTGAATTTTTGCATGAACGATCTGACTCATAATGCACCCATGTATCACCATTGTTGACACTCAAAGTGTATACACTGTTGATACTCTGTCAAGCATCACAGTATCGTCGGCGGGGTCGCCCAGATCGACCGCCGGTGGCGAGTTATCCGATCAGGCGGTCAAAGTTATACCTAAATCCTGCAAGTAGATACCAACAAAGAAAGAAAATGGTAGACTCATCAATCAGTTAATTGCATTTAACCACAACCGATGAGTCACCATT
>JALSJZ010000123.1 GCA_026989135.1 Sedimenticola sp.
CCGATAGTCGTACGCCCAACGGATATAGTACTCGGTCTTGCGGAGCATCTCTTTTTCATCCAGGCTGCCCGCAATATAGTCATCCAGATGCTGCTGAAACGGCTGCTGGAAAAACTCCATGCCAATAGCGATGTTTGAATCCATCTCATGCAGCCGGCGGATAATCTCCAGCTGGCTCAGGTGGTGTCCATAGGTCGTATGTGCTTCACCGACATAGACAACCCTGTCCGTTGCCAGCTCAGAGAGAATATTATCCAGTGTAGGAAGGTTGCGGAGATCAATAACAAACCCTGCCGCTGTCACCTCTTCCTCTTCTTCTATGGCCTCCCCGGCTTCATGATGCGGGCTTTTTTTGTCTGCAACAGCGTGCGGGGCATGCCCATGTTGTGGTTTAACCTGGCAGGCACTCAGGCCTTGCAACATCAGAATCGCCAGGAAAATCCAGCGTAAGGTTTGTTTTATCATGAGCAACCCATTAGTCATTAAATATCAATCAAATTAAGATGGTGGCAATGATTTGCCGATCATTAGAGAATAGCCAGATCAATGATTCCATAGAGCCTGCCAATGCACCATCTTCATCACTTCTGCTTCCTGCTGCTGATTCTGTTCAGCCCAATATTGCTTGCTGACAGCATTGCGCACCATGATTTCAATATCACACTACAGCCTTCCGAAGGGCTGCTCAAGGTGGAAGATACCATCTCTATGCAGAATGAAATCTCTGAGATCGAATTTGCTCTTCATCAAAACCTGAAGATTGAAGCATCTTCAGCGTCCACCATCACACCAATCAAGAGCTATGACAACAGCCACTCTGTGCCCGTTCAACACTATCGAATCCAGCTGGCGCAACCCAGCAAGCAATTCAGTTTACGCTACAGTGGAGCCATTCATCACTCACTGCAGCAGATCTCGAAAGATTATGCAGGTGACCTGACCCAAACCCCAGGGATAATATCGGAAAAGGGGGTATATCTCAGCACAGCCAGCTACTGGTTTCCGCATGTTGGCACAGACTACCTGACCTTCTCCATTCAGGCTCAACTGCCTAAAGGGTGGCAGCTCATCAGTCAGGGTGAGCCATTGGACGATGGCTGGGAAGAGCGTTCACCTCAGAATAACATCTACCTCATTGCCGCACCCTATCAGAGATACCAGCGGGAGACCCCCATCGCCGAGGCAATGGTCTACCTGCGAACCCCTGACCCAGCCATTGCAGATCAATATCTTGATGCCACTGAGCACTATTTGACCCTCTATAGCGAGCTGCTGGGGGCCTATCCCTACTCCAAGTTTGCGCTGGTTGAAAATTTTTGGGAGACGGGTTATGGCATGCCATCATTCACCCTGCTTGGCTCAACGGTTATCCGCCTGCCATTTATTCTTCACACCTCTTACCCGCATGAAATTCTGCACAACTGGTGGGGCAACGGCGTTTATCCCGACTATGCATCCGGCAACTGGAGTGAAGGGCTGACCTCCTATCTGGCGGATCATTTGCTACAGGAACAGCGTGGCATGGGAGCTGACTACCGTCGCACAACACTTCAACGCTACGCCGACTCAGTAAAGTCACAACAGGATTTTCCACTCACTGCATTCCGGGGTCGCCACGGGCAGGCAAGCCAGGCGATTGGCTATGGCAAGACCATGATGTTTTTCCACATGTTGCGCCAACGGCTGGGGGATACCATATTTGTTGAAGGGCTGCGATATTTTTATAAAAATAATCTTTTCAAAGTTGCAAACTTTGATGACATTCGCCACGCTTTTGAGTTTGTCAGCAAGAAAGCATTAAG
>JALSJZ010000124.1 GCA_026989135.1 Sedimenticola sp.
CGCAGCAGCATCTACGCTAGCCAGAGCCCACTAATACCTGCAATCCCCTGGGCACCGTAGCCTTGCGCTTCATCAAGCATCCCCGGCCGCATTCCGCCCAATGCATAGACCGGCAGCCTTGCCGCTTCAACCCAGGCTCCAAATTGTCGCCAGCCCAGTGGCTGCGCATCCGGGTGACTTGCTGTTGGCAGCACCGGAGAGAGCACTGCGAAATCCAGCTCCAGCATCGCAGCTCTGGCAAGGTCATCAGCACTATGGCAGGAGACCCCAATCCAATAGTTGCGATCCAGTGGCCGCTCATCGAGATCAGCGAGCTGCCTGCTGGTCAAGTGAACACCATCAGCACCCAACGGCTCAACCCAATCTGGTGCCGCATTGAGCAGCAGGCGCGCGCCATGCTCTCTACACAGTTTGAGTGCAGCCTCGGCCAGCAGGCCATATTCCGATGGGGTCAGTGATTTAGCCCGCAGCTGAACCAGCTTCGCCCCTTTTACCAGAGAGCGCTCCATGCGCAGCAGAAACGCGCTCCTGTCCAGTGGGTCTGCCCCTGTAATCAGGTAGCGGTCGGGAAGGTTAACAGCGGTGACAATGGGGCGATCCGCAGGTAAAAGAGGGTAGTTTCCCAGCTGCTCTGGAGCGAGCCAGCGTAGCAACTGTCCCTCGCGCCCCTCGGGGCAACCTGCAAATTGTGTTACGCGATGAACATCCAGCAACACCACCCGGTCAGGGTAGTGGTGGGTTATGCGGATCAGTGGTGCATCTGCCTCTACCTCCAGCCCAAGCTCTTCATAAATCTCTCGCTTTAGCGCCTGACCAACCGACTCGCCCGACTCCAGTTTGCCGCCAGGAAACTCCCACAATCCACCTTGGTGCAGGTGTGCCGGTCGCTTGCTGATCAGTATCTGACCGGCGGCATTTTGAATCACGGCTACGGCAACATGAATAGGTCTGTTTATGGTCTCCTCCCAACCCTGCTGTAACAGAAAATCTTATATTTTCTGCTATATTTCTATAGACAAAAATGACGCTTATTTTGCAAAACAACCTGTAGAGCCATGCCCACAACCCGACACAAAATAACACGCTTTAAGGCATTCGCCATTCACATCGGGATCAGCAGCGCCATCTTTCTTTGCCTGTTGGTTCTGCTTCTCGGCTACTGGTACAAGACACCTTTCTTTGATCTTGAGGATGGCCCAAGAGCCATTCAGATTATCCTGTTTGTTGATCTGGTGCTTGGGCCGCTGCTCACTCTGATCATCTTCAAACCTGGCAAGCCGGGGCTTAAATTTGATCTTTCACTCATTGCCATTTTCCAGCTCTCTGCATTGATTTACGGTATATGGATGGTTCAACTGGCTCGCCCTGTTGCAGTTATACATGCCTATGATTCTCTATATATTGTCAGCAAAAACACCGTGATAAACAGTGATATTCCAGAGCCTGTTGCCAATAAAATTATTGGACTGGAGCCAACATACCTCTATGTTAACCTCCCTAAAGAGCGAGAATCTTTTAACGCCATAATTGCCAGCTCTTTTAGAGAAAAGCGGCCCATCCAGCTACTCTATAAATACTATGAGCCGTTGAAACTTACCGATGTTGAAAAGCTCTCCGCCATCGCTATTGATATCAAAAAATACACCGCAAAAAATGAGGAGTGGGCCGCTAAACTGGATGCCTTTTTAAAGAGATATGAACGCTCATTGGAGAACACGCTGTTTGCCCCTGTTCGCGCAAGGCGTGGACAGTACTTTTTGGTTATTGATACCGCTAAAGGCGAAATCATTGACTA
>JALSJZ010000125.1 GCA_026989135.1 Sedimenticola sp.
AAATCGACGAAACTAAAAAAGGGTATGCTTTGAGAATGATAGGCAGGCATTCTGGTGCCTGCTCATCACAATTAGATCAAAAATATACAAATAATTCAGAAAAGACGCCGACGTTGATGCGCTAAATGGATGTCTGGACTAAAAACGCCCACACGGCGTGCTGAAAATGACGACTTCCTACGTTATGGAGGTTATCGCATTTTTACTTGCAGGATTTAGGTTTAAATAAACGGTGTAATTCGTAATTGCGATTGTAAGCTATTGTTAATAAAGGGTTATTTTGCATAAATCATTGGGTATGGAGAGGATGCAAATATTGCAGAAATATTTGTAATGATGGCTTGTGTAATGAATGAGATATGTAGTTGCTAATCTACTTTGTCATAATGAGATATGTAGTTGCTAATCTACTTTGTCATGGTGTGTGACTATCCCAAATAAGATCTATTAGTGAAGTTGCATTATATTTATCAATATTTATGTGGAGTTTAGGTAATAAGGTGGAAACATATGCTGTTATAGATGCTGAAATTACAGTTGCAACCATGGGTGATGCCATAGAGGCCGTCAAAGAGATGGCAGGGGAGGGTGAGAAAGGGTATATCTGCTTTGTTAACGCCCATGTCTCAGTTATGACTCGGCAAGATGAATGCCTGAGAAACGCGATTAATGGAGCGAGCTTTGCCTTCCCTGATGGTATGCCGGTATATTGGGCTGGGCGTTATCTCTGGGGTAAGAGGGTAGAGAAGATTTCTGGTCCAGATTTTATGAGGCATATGTTTGACGATGCAGAAGGCCGTAAATTACGACACTATTTTTATGGCGGTAAACCTAGTGTGGTGAATCAGCTGATTTTGAGACTTAAGAGAGCGTTTCCAGGCTGCCAGATTGTTGGCGCTGAATCTCCGCCATTTAGGCCACTTTCAGAAGAAGAGCAACAGCAGGCAGTAGGTAGAATGCTTGAAGCTCAAGCGCAGTTAGTATGGGTTGGTCTAGGGGCTCCAAAACAGGAGTTATGGATGCAAAGAAATTACAGTTTACTTAACTCAGCAACCCTTCTTGGGGTTGGGGCCGCTTTTGATTTTCATGCGGGTACTATTGTCCGGGCTCCACCTTATATGCGGAAGCTGGGTATGGAGTGGCTGCATCGCCTGCTACAGGAGCCAGGTCGGCTATGGAAACGTTATCTTTTAACAAACAGTCTCTTCCTATTATATACAGCTGTTGACTGCGTCAAGCAGGCTGTATTTAAGAAAAACCGATGATGTTATTGTGCGGGCTGCGAGAGAAAGGGGTGTGTAAGTTTACCCCGGTCTATGTGATGTTTAAGAACCTATGTCAGGTATGATGGGTTTGATAGAGCGACACTCCTGTTAAAGAGTGATCTCGGTTGCAGTAGAGCTGCTGTTTCAGTGTGCATGTGGGTATTTTGCTGGGCTATAAGATGTAGATGATTAGGAACTAAATTATGGCAGAATGGTTGGTCTGGCGGGAAACCCCTTTGCGGTGGGCATTGGTCACTGTGCTAACAGTCGCGCTTGCTTTTGTTTTTTGGGATGGCTTGGTTGAACTGGAGAGTCTGTGGTCCAAAAAAGAGGAGTACAGCCACGCCTATATCTTGCCTCTAATCTCGCTTTTCCTGGTTTGGCAAAAAAGTGAAGAGCTGCGGCAGTTGCCGCTTGAAGGGTCATGGCTTGGCCTTCCCGTTGTCATAGTTGGCATTTTGCTCGGTTTTGCAGGTTCGCTCAGCACAATATATCTTGTTGTTCACTACGCTATCCTCATTACCTTGACCGGGATTGTATTGGCCTATCTGGGCAGGCGAGGGCTGATGCTGCTTTGGGCTCCGCTGCTATTGCTGTTTTTTACCATTCCACTGCCACCATTTCTCTACAATGCGGTTTCACTAAAACTTCAGCTGATCTCCTCTGAAATAGGTGTGGCTACCATACGTCTGTTTGGAATCAGCGTCTTTTTGGAAGGCAATGTAATAGATCTTGGCAGCTACAAGCTCCAGGTTGTGGAGGCCTGCAATGGGCTGCGATACCTGTTTCCACTGATGAGCATTGCCTTCATCATGGCCTATTTTTTCAGGGTTTCTCTTTGGAAACGTGCTTTTGTGTTTTTTGCCAGTATCCCGCTCACTATTATTATGAACAGCGTTCGAATTGGCGTTATTGGGGTCATGGTTGAATACTGGGGCACTGATATGGCCGAAGGGTTTCTGCATGATTTTGAAGGCTGGCTCTTCTTTATGGTCTGTATGGTTATGCTGATAGGAATCATGTGGCTGGTCTACAAAATAGGCTCTGAGCAGCACTCATTCCAAGAGGTGTTTGCTATTGATTATCCCCGGCCACCCCCAAAGAATGCATTGGTGAAACTCAGATCAGTGCCTGCAACGTTTTACGGGTTGCTGCTGGTATTGGGTGTCGCCTCAGTTGTTACGCCTATCCTTGAAGGTCGACAGGATGCGGTAGTTAGCCGAACAAGCCTTGACAAATTTCCGGTAGATATTGGTTCATGGCATGGGCAGCGTGATCGAATAAAGGATATCTATCTGGAAGAGCTGGATCTTACCGATTATGTGATTGCAGATTATGTGGATGAGCGTGGGAGAACAGTCAATTTTTATGCCGCCTACTATGCTTTGCAGCGGGCTGGTGAGTCTGCGCACTCTCCACAATCCTGCCTGCCTGGTGGTGGCTGGAAGATCAACAGAATCACCCAGCAGAAAATTGATAATGTCCTGCCTGGAGGCGGCTCGGTAGATGTCAATCGCGTTCAAATGCAGATGGGCGAGTCCAAGGTGTTAGTCTATTACTGGTTCCAACAGCGTGGCCGAGTGATCACCAATGAATACCTGGTGAAGTGGTATCTATTGGTGGATGGGTTGCAAAGAAATAGAACGGATGGTGCATTGATTCGTTTAACAACCATGGTTGCCCCTAATGAAGAGTGGAGCGATGGGGATAAAAAATTAGCTGATTTTATGCGTGATATGACGCCTGTGCTGAAAGACTATGTGCCTGATTGATAGCTTAAAAATCAGCTTTATTTGCGTGTAACCGGACATATCGGTAGATAAATGCAGGCCCTGTTTGCTCTTATAACGGCAACGGTAATCAGCATGGTAGTGCTGCCGCTGATGGTGCGGTTGTCACCCTATATTGGGATGATAGATCAACCCAGTGCACGCAAGGTGCATCGCACCCCTATAGCCAGGGTAGGGGGGGTTGGTATCGTTCTGGGGGCGCTGGTATCCCTGTTGATCTGGATGCCAATGACGGATCAGCTGTCTGCCTATGTGATGGGCAGTATTGTGTTATTTGGGTTTGGTGCGCTGGATGATCAACGCGAGCTTGACCACTATGTGAAATTTATCGGGCAGTTTATTGCGGTTGGAATCGTTGTATTTTACGGTGGTATCTCAATTGATCGGATACCCTTTGTTACAGAAACGCTTCCGCCCTCAATTGCGGTTCCGTTTACTTTTTTTGCCATGGTTGGGGTGATTAATGCCATCAACCACTCAGATGGTCTGGATGGCCTGGCGGGCGGGGAGTCGCTGTTAACCCTGTTAGGCATTGTGTTTATTGCCTACCAGGCTGAAGAGAGTATCAACCAGGTAGTGGTGATTGCCTGTGCTGTGATGGGGGGAGTTATCGGCTTTCTCCGTTATAACACATATCCTGCAAAGGTCTTTATGGGTGATAGTGGCAGCCAGTTTTTAGGTTTTACACTGGCATTTCTTGTGATCATTCTCACACAGCAGATTAATACAGCGGTAAGCCTGGCTTTGCCTGCGCTGCTGCTTGGTCTTCCGGTTATTGATATTCTGGCGGTGCTTTTTCTGCGCGCAAAAGGGGGGATGAATATATTTCATGCTACGCGGAATCATATCCATCATCGCCTGCTTGATCGAGGCTTCAGCCATCAGGCATCGGTAGTGGCAATCTACTCTACCCAGGCATTCTTTGTATTAAGTGCGCTGGCACTGACCTATGAAGCAGATTGGATTATTCTGATGTTATACAGTCTGGTTTGCGGGGCTATTTTCATCTTACTGACACAAGCTGAACAGCGTGGCTGGCGGCTTCCATCCAAGGAATATGCCGCCGCCATGCTACCCAACCCTGTAGACCAGGAGAAGGGAGTGCTTTCAAAGGCTGGGGAGTATCCGTTTTTATTTCTCCAGATCATGATCCCGCTCCTGCTGATCTATGTTGCTGTGGCTATACCATCGGTGTCCAGTGATTTTGCCATTATATCGGCGCTGCTTGTTGCGGTGTTGACCATGGATCTGTTTTTTGGGCGTGCAGGACGATCCATTATTCAGCAGGGAAGTGTCTTTATATGTGCCATATTCATGGTGTACCTGAGTACGCTTCACCTCCCTGAGAGCATGGGAGGCATTGAGGTTGTCATCTATGCCCTGTTGGCTGGAAGCATTGCTGTTACGCTAAAACTGACAAAAGGATTGGAATTTAAAACAACTTCAGCAGACTACCTGACCCTTTTTATTGTTCTTTTGGTTGGCTTTTTTCAGGATATTCACTTTCTGGGCGTCAATTTGACTGAGATTGCGCTGAAATCAGCAATTGTGCTCTATGGGTGTGAGTTGATCAGCAACCAAAACACGGCTCAAAGAAATATACTCAATGGTGCGGTTCTGTGTGCATTTGGGATGCTGGCATTGCGGTGGATCTTGTAATTAATTGCTGCATCCCAGCAAGACTGCTATAGTTATCCGATGGTGAGCTGCGTTTATCCAAATAAGAGATATTGATAGACCCTCCCTGTAAATAAGCCTGTTACAAGACGCCTGTTTGGAATGAAACGGGTGTCAAAATGCACAATCCAAACCAGAGCGCACACCAGAATCTATATAGCGGGGTCATCGCAGAGAATATGCGCCATGGATCGCACAAAATAGACTGTAGATGTTGCTCCTAAAATATCGCGGTACGCTGTTAGTTATAGGGTTTTGAGTGTGCACTGAACAACCAATTGCCCTCGTTATTTGAGGGGTTATTAAAAATTAACCGCA
Organism: Sedimenticola sp.; assembly: GCA_026989135.1. GTDB lineage: Bacteria > Pseudomonadota > Gammaproteobacteria > Chromatiales > Chromatiaceae > WFXD01. The sequence goes on from JALSJZ010000125.1 coordinate 5,051, forward strand.
CGCGCCTGCCCGCGCCCTGGATCGGCAGCTGTACCACCCCTGTTTGCAAACGGAGAATTATGCCTCATTCAGCATAAGCTGGGATAGAGACAAATCCCCTCCATATCAACGAAACCGCTGATGTAAAGTGAACGATTTCGGTACGGTCTGAACACAATCCACGGCAACATACGCAGAGCGATGCGCCGAGAGATACAGACAATATGAAAAGAATGCTGATTAACGCAACTCAGCCTGAAGAGTTGCGCGTTGCCATCGTGGATGGCCAAAAACTCCACAACCTTGATATTGAAATCCCTGGCAAGGAGCAGAAAAAAGCCAACATATATAAAGGTAAGGTTACCCGGGTCGAACCGAGTCTGGAGGCCGCCTTTGTAGAGTATGGCTCTGAACGCCACGGGTTCCTTCCGCTAAAAGAGATCGCCCGCACCTACTTCTCCAACGAAGCCCTCAAATCTGGAGGCCGCCCCAGCATCAAAGATGCAATCAAAGAGGGACAGGAGATCATTGTCCAGGTTGAGAAAGAGGAGCGCGGCAACAAAGGCGCGGCTCTCACAACCTTCATCTCCCTGGCTGGACGCTACCTGGTTTTGATGCCTAACAACCCTCGTGCTGGCGGTGTATCGCGTCGCATCGAAGGCGTTGACCGCAGTGAACTGCGGGATGCCATGAGCAAGCTGACCATCCCGGAAAACATGGGGCTTATCGTCCGCACGGCGGGATTGGGCAAGAACGAAGAGGAGCTGCAGTGGGATCTGGATTACCTAAATCACCTCTGGGCAGCCATCGAAACCTCTGCCAATGAACAGAAGGCCCCGTTCCTGATCTACCAGGAGAGCAACGTCATCATCCGCTCAATCAGGGATCACCTCAGAGCAGACATCGGTGAAATCGTCATCGACAACCCCAGTGTCTACGATGAGGCCTGCGATTTCATCAAGCATGTCATGCCCAGCTACCTGCGAAAAATCCGCAAGTATGACGATGAGGTTCCACTCTTTACCCGCTACCAGATAGAGAGTCAGATTGAGTCAGCCTTCCAGCGTGAAGTTCGCCTCCCCTCTGGTGGTGCCATTGTTATTGACCCCACTGAGGCGCTCACCTCCATCGACATCAACTCTGCGCGCGCAACCAAAGGTGCAGATATTGAAGAGACCGCCCTCAACACCAACCTTGAAGCAGCCGATGAAATTGGTCGCCAGCTGCGCCTGCGTGATCTTGGCGGGCTGTTTGTTATTGACTTCATTGATATGACACCTGCACGCAACCAGCGAGAGGTGGAAAACCGCCTTAAAGAGGCGATGAAGCAGGATCGTGCCCGGGTCCAGATTGGCCGAATATCCCGCTTTGGGTTGATGGAGATGTCACGCCAGCGCCTGCGCCCCTCACTGGGCGAGTCCACCAGCCAGCACGTCTGCCCGCGCTGTGATGGACATGGCTACATTCGTGGCGTTGAGTCCCTGGCGCTCTCCATTCTGCGTATTGTTGAAGAGCAGACGATGAAGGAGAACACGGGGCGGGTCATTGCCCAGCTGCCCGTCGATGTGGCAACCTTTCTGCTTAATGAAAAACGTGAAGCCATTCATGATATTGAACAACGCCAGTCCGTGCATGTGGTACTGGTGCCAAATGCAGAACTCAAGACACCTCACTACAGCATAGAGCGCGTCCGCACCCACGAGCTCCCCTCTCCAGAGTCTGACACTGCCAGCTATCAAATGGCGACAGAGAGCGAAAAGAAGGATCCTGATTTTGTTAAACCAAGCAACATCAAGAGCGAGCAACCCGCGGTAAAGCGCATTACACCGACTCAGCCTGCACCGCAGCGTGTCAGCGAACCCAAAAGTGAACTTAAAAGTGAACCTAAAAGTGAGGAACCTGGTCTTCTTAAAAAGATTTTTGGGGTTTTCTCAAAGGTGACTGAATCAGCGCGCCAGGAGAGTACCACTACGCCAGAAAAAACCGAACCCCAACAACAAGATGACAGAGGAAACCAGGGGAGCCAGGGGCGTCGGAGCAGCAGTTCACGCAGACCACCCAGTAGTCGTGGAGGCAGAGGCAAGCGCACCAGCGAAGCAAGCAGCAGAAAGCCTCAACAATCTGAAAAGCAAAGGGATAGCACCAAGGCAGAGCCGAAAACAGCTGGGAACGAGGCTCCAGTATCCGACGAGCAGCAGGCAGAGCAACCGAAATCTCAACGCACGGGAAGTCGACGGGGGCGCCGTGGTGGACGTCGACGCAGGCCATCAACCGAGACCGAACAAAACAGCTCGACAGAGGCGGCGTTTATCCCAAACAGCGAGATTGAGCAAGCTGCCGATGCAGCAGCAGCATCTGACAGCGTATCGCCAAGCAGCGGAGAGCAAGGTGAGGCAAAACCCGCCCCACGCCGACGCAGCAGATCCCGCCGCCCTGCAAACCGTGATGCCGCTACAGCACCCAAAGCAGAAGAGGGCGGCACAGCAACAGCGCAGGAAAAAGCCAGTGCCCCTCAGGCAAAGCTCGCAATGGACAGCGCGGAAGCAAAACCCCAAACCAGGGTAGAGGAGGGCGCTGCTCCAAGCACAAATGCAGAAGTGCCCACAGCAGCCAGAGAGCCCAGGAAGGATGAGGCCAAACCTGCAACGACCCAGGCAAAACCGAAGGAGCCAAACAAGCCGGAAGCTGCTGCCAAGCCAGTAGAAAAGTCATCTGCCAAGCCAGTAGAAAAGTCATCTGCCGATCCAGTCAAAGAGCCGCAGCCGCAAGCAGCTGTGGCGAAAAAACCGACCGATAAAGCCGATACGACACCAAAGCTTCAGCAGGTGGAGACCAAACAGGACGTCCAGCCCCCGCCTGCAGCAGCAGAAAAGAAGGCTCCACCCAAGCCAAAACCGGCAGCCAAGCCCAAGCCAGCCGCAAAAGCGAAGCCCAAGGCGGCAACAGCGAAGCGTGCGGAACCTCTGAAGCAGGTTGAGACAAAGCCAGCCAGCAGTGATACTGCACCGCCAGAGAAACCTGTTCCGGCAAAAAAACCGGCTGCTAAAGCTAAAGTTGAAAAAGCGCCCCAGCCAAAAAAGGCAGAGCCGGCCAAAACGGAGAAGCCGGTTAAGAAAGAGTCCGAACCCACGCCACCGCCCAGCAGTGACGAATAGATAGAAAAAGCCACCCCTTCCGCAATGAAGGGGTGGCTTTCAGCCTGCTGAAACAGGGGTGCTACTGGCTAAAGTGCTGCTCGCAGATATCTTCCAGCAGCCCTTCAACCGCCGCCTCCACCATATCAAACACCTTTTCAAAACCCTGTGGGCCGCCACAATAGGGATCCGGCACCTCACGCATTTTTAGCTGAGGCGCATAGTCCATGAGTAGCTGTAACTTCTCCTCCATACCTTCCGGGCAGATGGCGCAGAGTGCGTGATAATTCTCCTGATCCATCGCCAGAACGTAATCATACTGCACAAAATCATCGCTCTGTGCCTTGCGCGCCCGTTGCTGGCTGATGTCCAACCCCCGGTTTTGCGCAGTATTCTGTGAACGTTGATCAGGAGCCTTGCCCAGATGATAGGCATGTGTTCCGGCTGAATCCACCTCAATAGTGTCTGCCAACCCTTTCTGCTCAACCAGGGCTTCAAGCAGGCCATGTGCCGTAGGGGAACGGCAGATATTGCCCATGCAGACAAAAAGGACTTTGATTTTTTTCATAGTATCTTCACCATTACTTCATACTGTTCCAGGGGTGCCATCCTTTCCACAAAGCTCAGCCACCAGCTTCTGCAACTGCTGCAACTCTTGTTCTTGTGCTTTTACCGTTTTGATCAGCTCAGGTAGCCGCTTGAGTGCTGCCATCTCCTGAAATGTCTGGCGTTTTGGCTGGGCAGGCATGCCAAACACAACCGCGCCAGCCTCAACATCCTTTATGATAACGCTGGCTCCGCCTACCTGGGCTTTTTCACCCACACTCAGATGGTCTGCAATGCAGGCCTTGCCGCCAAAAATCGCCTGGTTGCCAATCGTTACACTGCCCGATGAACCAAACTGGCCGGCGATAATGACATCCTCCCCAATATCATTGTTATGGGCAATATGCACCTGATTATCAATCTTGGTGCCGCGCCGGATACGGGTCAGCCCCATTGTTGCGCGATCCACACAGCTGTTGCAGCCAATCTCCACATCATCATCAATCTGTACGGAACCCAGCTGAGGCACCTTGTGGTGGTGGTCGTTGAGCCAGACATAACCAAAACCCTCGCCCCCAATCGTTGCTCCGGCATGGATGACCACCCTGTCCCCCAGCCTGACCCCATGCATCAATACTGCATTGGCTCCGATATGACACCCCTCCCCAACCGTTACATCTGCGCCAATATAGGCGCCGGCTTCAATCACCGTCTGTGCGCCAATATGGGCTTGATCCGCAATCACAGCCGATGCGCCTACCGAGACACTTTCAGCCAGTATAGCCCCATCTGCAATACTGGCATCCGGGTGTACCCCTGTCACCTTCGGCGGTGCAACAAACATCTCCATGATCTGCATAAAGGCAAACCTTGGGTTGGTGACCCGCAGCAGGTTGCGTCCTGGCATATCTGGAAAATCCTCTGCCACAACGATGGCTGCGGCCTCTCCCTGGGATGCCTTTTCGTAATATCGGCTCGCTTCGGCAAAGGTCACCTCATCATCACGGGCGCTATCGAGTGTGTTGACACCCCGGATCAGCGCCGTGCCATTCCCCTCAAACTGAACCCCGATACGCTCACAAATCTCATCTAGACTGTAGTTCATACCTGCATCTCCTCACCATCCTCATGGCTATCCACCCATTTCCAGATAAGCCCAAAAGCCAAAAGCGACACCGCTGCTGAGACGCCGTATGTCACCGCAGGCCCGGCACCCGACCAGAGAAAGCCGCTGTAGAGGCTGCCAACTGCGCCGCCTGCACCAAAGCTTAGACTACTGTACAGCGCCTGCCCCCGCCCCTGGTGACGCCCCCGGAAATAGTGGTGAACCAGATGCATGGCTGCTGCGTGAAAAGTCCCAAAGGTTGCGGCATGCAGCAGTTGTGCAAACAGCATCAGCCACAGCGTATCAGGAAAGTTGCCAATCAGAACCCAACGCAATGCCGCCAGCAGCAGACTGGCCATCAATATCCGCCGGGCAGTGAAACGGTTTAGCAACCGGTGCATAACCAGAAATATCAACACCTCCGCCACTACACCCAGCGCCCACAGCTGACCAATCATTGCACTGGTGTAACCATGCTCACTCAGGTAGATGGAGTAAAATGCATAGTAGGCACCATGCCCCATCTGCATAAAAAAAGCCGCTGCGAGAAAGGCAGCAACGGCCGGCTGGCGCAACAGCTGCCCCAAGGGGATCGATTCGTGGGGATGCGTGGCTGCACTCTTTTCAGGCACCGCCAGGCTCATCAACCAGATCAGAAAATAGAGGCATACCACAACCAACGGGATAATAGCTGCATCCTGGCTATCCAGCACCATCCCCAACCCGACAACACTCAGAATAAAACCAATGGATCCCCAGAGGCGGATGCGGCTGTAGTAGCGCACCCGCCCCACGAGGTGGCTGAGAGTTACCGCCTCGAACTGTGGCAGCGAGGCATTCCAGAAGAAGCTGAAGCAGACCATGGTCAACGCCAGGGGCCAGAAACCCTCCGCCCAAAAGACGCCGATAAATATCAGAAAGGCCAACAGTGAGCCGGTGCGCACAATCGCCATGCGCTGCCCCGTATGGTCGGCAATCCAGCCCCAGATGTTGGGTGCAATGATCTTGGTGGCCATCAGCAGTGCCATCAACTGGCCAATGGCAACCGGATCGTAATCGAGGGATTTAAGATATAACCCCCAGTAGGGGATCAATGCGCCAAGCGCCGCAAAATAGAGCAGATAGAAGCCGGATAGACGCCAGTAGGGCATTGAATTATATACACCTAAAACAGAGAGCAAGCTCGCCCGCTGTTGTTATGCCTGCTTTATTGCTGACCAGGAGGGATGACCGGCACCCCGGATTTTACATCCATATTTTGTGCCCGATGGCGCAGTAGATGATCCATCAGCACAATCGCCAGCATCGCCTCTGCAATGGGTGTGGCGCGGATGCCGACGCAGGGGTCGTGCCGCCCCTCGGTGATCACCTCGGTCGCCTCCCCGTGGATGTCAACCGTATGCCCGGGAATGCGCAGGCTGGAGGTTGGCTTCAAGGCCATACTGGCAAGAATATCCTGCCCGCTTGAGATACCACCCAGTATCCCGCCCGCATGATTGCTCAAAAAACCCTCTGGCCGCATCTCATCCCGGTGTTCGGTGCCTTTCTGCTCAACACAGTCAAAGCCTGCGCCAATCTCTACCGCTTTGGCTGCATTGATGCACATCAGAGCCTGGGCAATATCTGCATCCAGCCGGTCGAAGACAGGCTCGCCCAGCCCTGGTGGTACGCCTGTTGCTACAATATTGATGCGTGCGCCGACCGAGTTTCCCTCTCTGCGCAGCTCATCCATATAGGCCTCCATCTCTGGAACCCGGTCAGGATCAGGGCAGAAAAAGGGGTTTTGCTCCACCTGATCCCACTCCAGCTTCTCAATCTTGATGGGACCCAGCTGCGCCAGATAACCACGAACCGCTATGCCACAATGTTCAGCCAGATACTTTTTTGCAACCGCACCTGCGGCCACCCGCATCGCAGTCTCACGCGCAGAGGAGCGGCCACCACCACGGTAGTCACGATGACCATATTTTTGTGTATAGGTGTAATCGGCATGACCGGGGCGGAAGCGATCCATCAGACTGGTGTAGTCTTTTGAACGCTGATCCTGATTATGGATGATCAGACCGATGGGGCAGCCAGTGGTTTTCCCCTCAAATACACCAGAGAGGATCTGCACCTGATCCGGCTCTTTTCTTTGGGTGGTGTGACGGGAGGTGCCTGGGCGGCGGCGATCCAGATCCTTTTGCAGATCATCGGCTTGCAGTGCCATCCCCGGAGGGCAACCATCGACAATACAACCGATGGCTGGGCCATGGCTTTCGCCAAAGGATGTCACAGTGAAGAGTTTTCCGATGCTATTTCCAGACATGGCTTTTTTTCTTGACCCGTAGATGAGGCTTGCGCCGGGGACGAAATATTATCACATCAGCAAGAGAGGCCGTGTAAATTCAACCGGCCTGTGAAGGGTCACAAAGTGCCTTCTCACAGATGGCCGACAGGTGCTGGCCATACTTGTCCCATGAAAAGCGGGCGGCATACTCAATGCAGCACTGTGCAGAAAGTATCTTGCCCG
>JALSJZ010000126.1 GCA_026989135.1 Sedimenticola sp.
GCCCAGTGAGCTGTCATTCAACAGGATGAATATGATAGGAAGCGCCTCCTGCACCGCTACGGTAATCTCCTGGCCGGCCATCAGCAGGCTGCCGTCTCCCGTTATGCAGACTACAGGTGGCTCTTTGTTGTCCCTGAGGTTCTCTCTGTTATTTAACCGCTCTTTTGCGCCAAGGGCGGCGCCCACACTTGCCCCAATGGCCCAGCCCATGGTGGCAAACTCCAGGCAGCCCTCAAAGGTGCTGCTTCGGCCATTTTGTTTCCCGCCCATTCGTCGGTCATTGGAGTGGAGGTAATGGATCGCCCAGGCGATGCTGTTTCCAGCATCTACCAGGTAATGGGTGTTTGATGGCAGCAATCTTGGCAGATCATGCATAAGCCGCTGGGGTTTTATTGGGGTGGCACTGCTGGTGAAGGCGGCCTCATCTTCCAGGCTGAAATGACACGGGCTGTCTCTGTTTTCAGAGACTACAGAGCCATGCAGGTTGCGTTTGTTATATTTGCTGAGTCTGTTGTAATCACTGTCATCCATGATTCGTGTCATTAGATAGCTGAAAATACCGGTAATGTCCCCAAGCAGGTGCATGCCCGCCATGGGGGAGCGGGTGAAGTTCTCCTGGTTGTCGTCGATGTGGATAAGCTTGTTTTCCAGTAGCCGCTGATCCCACCCCCTGGTTGACCATTCGCTTATGGTGACGCCAATTGCAATCACGGTGTCTGCTTTTTCCAATGCCTCTGCGGCACTCTCATGGCCTGCAAAGCCAAAGATACCCCGGAACAGTGGTTGAAAAGGGTTGATCAGACCTTTGGCATGCGGGGTGACAATCAGCATGGCGTTGATCTGCCGGGCTACTTTCAGGATGGTGCCAATGGCATCCCGGCAGCCATGTCCGATGACAAAGGTCACCTTGTTATCTATTTGAGTGATGCGGTCAAAAACCTCATCAACGGTGTCATCCAGCAGGGTGATGGGGCGATTCCCGTGTCCAGTGGTGAGTTGATATGAAGGTTTGCTGACAGGTGGTATCCCTCTCATGACATCGAGTGGAATGCTCAGATGTGCAGGGCCTGCCGGTGAGCCACGAGAAGATAAAAGTGCAGCCGCAAGCTTTCTTTCAAATTGCTCTTTGTGTGAAACCAGGGTGTTGTAGCGGGTGCAGCTGTTAAACATGCTGACGGTATCTATACCCGTGCAGGATGACTCTTGCAAGGCACCTCGGCCAAAGTTTGTTAAAGCGGATTGGCCTGTAATAACCAGGATGGGCGTGCGGTTTTCATAGGCGGATGCCACGCCCGTTATGAGGTTGGTAGCACCGGGGCCTGTGGTGGCGCAACAGACGCCTATCTTGCCTGTGATGCGTGCATACCCCTCTGCCATAAAGGCGGCATCTGCCTCATGCCGTGCGATGATGGCACGAGGCCCCCGCTTGCTTTCTGGGATATTGTTCTCTTCATCGTATCGAGCCTGCCTTGCCAGGGCATTATAGAGTGGTTCGATGGCACCACCTGGCACCCCAAACAGATACTTTATGGAGAGCTGTTTCAGATAGGCAATAAGCAGATCACCGACCTCCAGTATCTCGGTATCGGGTAGCTCTAATACTCTTGATGCCCTTGAACCGGACGCCTCCGGGAGTGCCACATCGGGATCACCGTCTTGTGCATAATCGGTTGCTGGAGTTGAGATCATAAAGTACCTCTGGGTGCGGTTGTCATTATTGCTTATGCAGTTTTAAATGTTTGGGTTAATGGCAGCTGATTGCTGGTGGTGGCTGAAAGAGAGGTTAGTGGTTTGGGTGGCAGGCCAAACAGAGTGCTTCGGTATTGATGCGCAGCAGCATGCGGGTCTCTGCATGCACATTGTGACAGGTGATGCATGCGATCTTGCCTGCGACGAGAGGCAGCCCCCCTGTGCCATCCACTCCGGGAGGAACCCCCACTGCATGGTCACTGGCACCGCCATTTTCATGGCAACTGGTACAAAGTGTCTCAACGGGATGAATCAGGTCGTTGCTGCCAGCAGTCGGTGTAGCGGTCAGGTGACAATCGGTGCAGAGCTTGTGGCCGACAGGCGCTGCCCAGCCTATATTTACAGACAGTGTTATCAGCAGCAGAAAAAAGAGGCGGGTTGCCTGATCTGTAATACTGCGCATGCGATCACCTGATAATAACTCGGATGATGGCTAGTATAGGTGATTTCCAGATAATTACTCTTCACGAACCCTTTTTTCCCACTCTGCGGTTCGTGCTCCTATCTCATCCGCATTCAGGGTTGTCAGCTTGCCTTTGCGCAGCAGCTGTCTGCCGGCCACCCAAACGTCACTCACTTTATCTCTTCCGGTGGCGTATACCAGTTGAGAGACGGGATGATAGATGGGCTTGGTCTCCAGATGATTAAAGTCAACGGCTGTGATGTCGGCTGATTTTCCCGGTTCCAGAGAGCCTGTCTGATCGGCAATGCCCAGTGCAGTGGCGCCATTCAGAGTGGCCATGCGCAGTGCAGTGAAGGCCGGAACGGCGCTGGCATCTTCCGCCACACCTTTGGCCAACAGTGCAGCGGTGCGCATCTCGCTGAACATATCGAGGTCATTGTTGCTGGCGGCGCTGTCGGTGCCGATGGCCACATTGATACCGGCCTTGATCAGCCTGTCAACCGGGCAAAACCCGCTGGCCAGTTTAAGATTCGATTCCGGGCAGTGGATGACCTGTGTGCCAGACTCGGCAATGGTGCCGATCTCATCCTCATTCAGCTGTGTCATGTGAACCGCTGCCAGGGAGGGGGAGAGCAGCCCCAGCCTTCGCAGCCGCTCGATGGGACGGCAGCCATACTGCTGTAGTCCCTGCTGGATCTCATCCCGTGTTTCATGAAGATGTATGTGGATGGGGATCTCCATCTCATCGGCCAGGGTGCGGATGCGCTCCAGCGGTCTGTCAGAGACCGAATAGGGGGCGTGCGGGGCAAAGGCGGTTCGGATCAGGTTGTGACTTCGATACTGGTCGTGAACCTCAAGCCCACGGTGCAGGTAGTCATCCGAGTCGGTCGCCCATGCAGAGGGAAAGTCGATCACAATCAACCCGATAACGGCGCGCATCCCGGCAGCAGCTGTAACTCTGGCGGCCACCTCAGGGAAAAAATACATATCGTTATAACAGGTGATACCGCCGCGCAACATCTCGGCCAGTGCCAGTTGGGTGCCGTCTGCTACAAACTCTTCGCTGACCCAGCGCTTTTCAGCCGGCCAGATATGATCATTGAGCCAACGCATCAGCGGCATATCATCTGCCAGCCCTCGCAGCAGGGACATGGCGGCATGGGTGTGTGCATTGATCAGCCCCGGGATCAGCAGATGCCCTGGCAGCTCTTCAGTCGTGCTGGGTGCGTACTTTTGCGTGGCCTCTGAAGTGGGCAGGATCTCCAGGATGCGGCCATGCTGAATGGCCAGACTGTGGTGCTCCAGCAGCTGATCCGCTGGAATAACCGGGATGATCCAGCGGGCGTTAATCAGGGTGTCGATCTTCACTGTGTTGCAGCTCCAGAGGTTGTTTGTTTGCCGCTGTGGCAAAATAGGGTGAATTTGCCACGAGATACCGAAAGATGGAAGCACCAATACCCAATATCCCGATTCATGCGGACAATGCCATCGTCTGGTGTGATGGACATTTATACCTGTTGGATCAGCGCATTCTGCCATTGCAGACAGTATTTATCCGGCTCAATACCGGCGCAGAGGTCGCCAATGCCATTCGTGACATGGTGGTGCGTGGTGCCCCTGCCATCGGCATTACCGCCGCCTTTGGCGTGGTGATTGCGGCTCGCAACGGCTGGGCGAGTGCAGGGAGGGGCTGGAAGGCGGCCATGGCGGCCGATCTGGCGGTGCTGGCAGCATCACGCCCCACTGCGGTCAACCTGTTTTGGGCGTTGGCGCGCATGCAGAGGCTGGTGGATGAGCTGGGTGGTGAAGACCCAACCCCAAGGCTATTGGCGGAAGCCCAGGCCATCCATAAAGAGGATATTGCCGCCAACCGCACCCTGGGAGACCTGGGGGCAGCGTTGATTGCCGGGCCAACCGCCGTCATCACCCACTGCAATGCAGGTGCCCTGGCAACCGGTGGCTACGGCACGGCATTGGGGGTGATCCGCAGCGCGCATGCTGCGGGGAAGATCCAGCAGGTCTATGCCGATGAGACCCGTCCCTGGCTGCAAGGTTCGCGCCTCACCGCCTGGGAGCTTCAGCAGGACAACATCCCCGTTACTCTACTAATAGATGGTGCCGCAGCCAGCCTGATGACTCAGGGCGGTATCGGCTGGGTCATCGTGGGCTCCGATCGCATTGCCGCCAATGGTGATGTGGCCAACAAGATTGGCACCTATGGGCTGGCTGTGGCGGCCAGGCACCACGGTGTCAAAGTGATGGTTGCGGCACCCACCTCAACCATCGACCTCTCTGTGGCCAGTGGTGCCGATATCCCCATTGAGTCGAGAGCTGCCGCAGAGGTGCTTTGTTGCGGAGGAAAACAGCTGGGGGCACCCGGTGTAGAGGCCTGGAATCCGGTGTTTGATGTGACCCCTGCCAGCATGGTGGATGCGATTGTGACGGAGAGGGGGGTTGTGCTCCGGCCAAACGCGAAAAAGATGGCGAAATTAATGGCGGGTTAATCTCAGGCGGCCTGAAAGCCGTTTTGAGCCGTTTTAAGTATGCAGGGCTATCTCAGGGTGTGTTAGACTTCCGCTTCCTTATTTAAGCATCAGCTGAGACGTTTATGGCCGAATTTGCCAAAGAAGTTTTGCCGGTCAATCTTGAAGATGAGATGAAGTCCTCCTACCTCGAGTACGCCATGAGCGTCATCGTAGGGCGGGCGCTTCCAGATGTAAGAGACGGACTGAAACCGGTGCATCGCCGCGTACTCTATGCGATGAACGTACTGGGCAATGACTGGAACAAGCCATACAAAAAATCAGCCCGTGTCGTCGGTGATGTCATCGGTAAATATCACCCGCACGGTGATACCGCCGTATATGACACCATTGTGCGCATGGCACAGCCCTTTTCCATGCGCTACATGCTGATCGATGGGCAGGGCAACTTTGGCTCGGTTGATGGCGATGCCGCCGCCGCCATGCGTTATACCGAAGTGCGCATGGCCAAGATCGCCCACAGCATGCTGGACGATCTGGACAAAGAGACGGTCGACTTTGCGGCCAACTACGATGAATCAGAGCATGAGCCGGTGGTATTGCCTGCCCGGGTTCCCAATCTGTTGGTCAATGGCTCCGCCGGTATTGCGGTCGGCATGGCCACCAACATCCCCCCGCATAATCTGGCTGAAACCGTTAATGCCACTATTGCACTGATTAACGATCCTGAGATCAGCATCGAAGGGCTGATGCAGCATATTCCCGGGCCTGATTTCCCAACCGCCGCACTGATCAATGGTGCGCGTGGCATCCATGAGGCCTATCACACAGGCCGTGGCCGCATCTACATGCGCGCCCGCACCGAGATCGAAACCGATGATGCCAGCGGCAAACAGACCATCGTCGTCCATGAGCTGCCCTATCAGGTCAACAAGGCGCGCCTGCTGGAGAAGATCGCTGATCTGGTCAAAGAGAAGCGTATCGAAGGCATTACCCACCTGCGTGATGAGTCCGATAAAGACGGCATGCGTATGGTCATCGAGCTGCGCCGTGGCGAAGTGGCTGAAGTTATTCTGAATAACCTCTTCCAGCAGACCCAGTTGCAGAGCGTATTTGGTATCAACATGGTGACGCTGGTCGATGGCCAGCCGCGCCTGCTGAACCTGAAGCAGATACTGGAATGCTTCGTTCGCCACCGGCGTGAAGTGGTGACACGCCGAACCATCTACCTGCTGCGCAAGGCCAGAAGCCGGGCGCATGTGCTGGAAGGGCTGGCGGTGGCGCTGGCCAATATCGACGAGGTGATTGCACTGATCAAAGCGGCGGCCAACCCGGCTGAGGCCAAGGCCGGGCTGCTGGGCCGTCACTGGAGATCGGGTGCGGTGGAGGCGATGATCGGGCGCGCCGGAGCCGATGCCTCACGCCCGGAAGAGCTGGGTGCCGAGTTTGGCTTGACGGAGCAGGGTTATCGGCTCTCTGAGGTTCAGGCCCAGGCCATCCTTGATCTGCGTCTGCACCGCCTTACAGGGCTTGAGCAAGACAAAATAATTAGCGAATACAGTGAGATAATCGAAAGAATTAAGGATCTACTTGATATTATTTCCAGTGCGGATCGCCTGATGAGCGTAATCCGTGAAGAGCTGTGCAGCATTCGAGATCAATTTGGCGATGAGCGGCGCACCGAAATCATGCAGAACCGGCTCGATCTCAGCCTGGAAGATCTGATCACCGAAGAGGATGTGGTCGTCACCCTCTCGCATGCCGGTTACGCCAAGGCGCAACCGCTGGATACCTATCAGGCGCAGCACCGTGGTGGAAAAGGCAAGTCAGCCACCAAAACCAGGGAAGAGGATTTTATCGACCAGCTGTTTGTCGCCAGCACCCACGATACCGTGCTCTGCTTCTCCAGCCGGGGCAAGGTCTACTGGCTGAAGGTCTACGAGCTGCCCCAGGCCGGGCGTGCCGCACGCGGCAAGCCGATGATCAACCTGCTGCCACTCGAAGAGGGCGAGCGTATCAATGCAGTGCTGCCGGTGCGCGAGTATTGCGATGATAAATATGTCTTTATGGTCAGCAGCTCGGGTACGGTCAAAAAGTCCCGCCTGACAGACTTCTCCCGCCCGCGCGCCAATGGCATCATTGCCGTCGATCTGCGTGATGATGATCAGCTGGTTGGGGTGGCGATTACCGATGGCAGCAAGGATGTGATGCTCTTTACCAGTGGCGGCAAGGCGATTCGGTTTGCCGAGAGCCATGTGCGCCCCATGGGACGCACCGCCTGTGGCGTGCGCGGTATTCGCCTGGCAGAGGGGCAGAAGGTTATCGCCCTGATCATTGCGGATGATGGCATGGTGCTGACGGTTACCGAGAATGGCTTTGGCAAACGTACCCCGATAGCGGACTACCCGGCTCACGGTCGTGGTGGCATGGGTGTCATCTCGATCCAGACCAGCGGCCGCAATGGTGCGGTGGTGGGTGCCGTACCCGTGCAGCAACAGGATGAGATCATGCTCATCACCGATGGCGGTACCCTGGTGCGAACACTGGTCGATAACGTCTCCATTGTCAGCCGAAACACCCAGGGCGTGAAGATGATCAGCCTGACCAAAAAAGAGAAGCTGATTGGCATTGCGCGCATTGAAGGGCTGGAGGATGAAGCCCCATCAGAGCCGCATGAAGAGAGCGAAGAATAAAAGCGGATAATCTCTTATAAACAACATCATACATACCAAACTTAAAGCGGAGAATAGCTATGGCGCGAACCTTTAATTTCAGTGCTGGCCCAGCGGTACTGCCCGAAGAGGTTCTTCTTCAGGCACAGGAGGAGATGCTGGACTGGCACGGCAGTGGCATGTCTGTGATGGAGATGAGCCACCGTGGCAAAGAGTTCGTATCCATTGCAGAACAGGCAGAGACCGACCTGCGTGAGTTGATGGCAGTGCCGGATAACTACAAGGTGCTGTTCCTGCAAGGCGGTGCCTCCAGCCAGTTTGCCATGGTGCCGTTGAATCTGCTGCAAGACAAGAGAACGGCCGACTACATCAACACCGGCGCCTGGTCCAAAAAGGCGATTGCCGAAGCGAAAAAGTTCTGCGAAGTAAATGTGGCGGGCAGCAGCGAGGCCTCTGGTTTTACAACGGTTCCGGCTCAGGGTGAGCTGAAGCTCAACCCGGATGCTGCCTATCTGCACTTTACCCCCAACGAGACCATCGGCGGGGTTGAGTTTCCATACCTGCCCGAGGCAGGCGACGTGCCGCTGGTGGCCGATATGTCCTCCACCATCCTCTCCCGCCCGGTGGATGTTGCAAAATATGGCATCATCTACGCGGGTGCGCAGAAGAATATCGGCCCTGCCGGTCTGACCGTTGCCATCATCCGTGATGATCTGGTCGGCCATGCCGCTGCCAAAACCCCCGCCATGTTCGATTACGACACCCTGGCGGGTGCCAACTCCATGTACAACACACCGCCGACCTATGCCTGGTATCTGGCGGGTCTGGTCTTCCAGATGCTGCTGCGCAAGGGGGGGCTGGCAGCCATGGCCGAGACCAATCAGCGCAAGGCAAAGGCGCTCTATGATGCGATTGACGGCTCCGGTTTCTATGCCAACCCGGTCGATGTTAACTGCCGCTCACTGATGAATGTGCCTTTTACGCTGGCCAATGCGGAGCTGGATGCCACCTTCCTGGCCGAAGCCAAAGAGGCGGGACTGGTCACCCTGAAGGGGCACCGCTCTGTGGGGGGCATGCGCGCCAGCATCTACAACGCCATGCCTGAAGAGGGTGTGCAGGCTCTGATCGACTTCATGGCTGATTTTGAAAGGCGCAACGGCTGAAATCTGGCAGGCGGGGAGCATCATAATAATGCATAAAATATTGACGCTGAACAATATCTCGGTAGCCGGGCTGAACCGGCTGCCACGGGAGAGCTACGAGGTTGCCTCTGAAATAGCACACCCGGATGCGATACTGGTGCGCTCATTCAAGATGCACGACATGGAGCTGCCCGAGACGGTAAAGGCGATAGGCCGTGCCGGAGCAGGCACAAACAATATCCCGGTAGAGGCGATGAGCCAACGCGGCGTGGTGGTATTCAATGCGCCCGGTGCCAATGCCAATGCGGTGAAGGAGCTGGTGGTTGCCGGCATGCTTATCGCCGCGCGGAATATTGCCCAGGCCTGGCGATATGCTCAGGGGCTGAGCGGCGATGACGCCGCTATCCATGCCCAGGTCGAGAAGGGCAAAAAGCAGTTCGTAGGTTTTGAGCTGCCGGGGCGTACCCTGGGGGTCATCGGCCTGGGTGCCATTGGTGTGCAGGTTGCTAATGCCGCCCACGCCCTGGGCATGAATGTGGTTGGCTTTGATCCCACCATCTCCGTACAGCGTGCCTGGCAGCTGGAAGCCGGGGTGGAGCAGGCGGTCAGCGTCGATGATCTGCTCTCCAAGGTGGATTTTGTCTCTGTGCATGTCCCGCTGATGGAGGAGACCAGGCATCTGATCAATGCGCAGCGCCTGAAGCTGATGCGCAAAAATGCTGTTGTGCTCAACTTTGCACGTGATGGCATTGTGGATGATGACGCAGTCTGTGCCGCGCTGGATGAGGGGGGCATCTACGCCTATGTCTGTGACTTCCCCACCAATCTGCTAAAGGCGCACCCCCGGGTGATTGCCCTGCCGCACATTGGTGCTTCAACCGGCGAGGCGGAGGATAATTGTGCCATTATGGTGGCCAATCAGGTGCGTGATTATCTGGAGAACGGCAATGTCCGCAACTCGGTCAACTTTCCGGAGATCAACCTGCCACGCACCGAAGGGCATCGCATTGCCATCGTGAACAGCAATGTGCCCAATATGGTGGGGCAGATCTCCACCGATCTGGCACAGGAGGGGCTGAACATCATCGACCTGCTGAACAAATCCCGTGGTGATATTGCGGTTACACTGCTGGATGTGGATCAGAAACCCTCACCGGATACACTGGATCTGATTCAAAATATTGACGGCGTACTCTCTGTGCGCAGCCTGTAGCAACAGACAAACCAACCTGCAGACCCGTATGAGCGACGACGAACAACTTCAGGCCATCCGAGAGCGGATCAATTCGCTGGATGAAGAGATCCAGCAGCGGATCAGCCAGCGTGCCGAGGCGGCTCAAGAGGTGGCGCGGATCAAGCTGGCGGCAGATAGCCAGGCAACCTTCTACCGCCCGGAGCGCGAGGCGGATGTGCTGCGCAAGGTGAAGGCCCGCAACCAGGGGCCACTGGATGATGAGGAGATCGCCCGTCTCTTCAGGGAGATCATGTCGGCCTGCCTGGCACTGGAAGAGCCGATGAAGATCGCCTTTCTCGGCCCGGATGGCACCTTCACCCAGGCTGCGGCGCTGAAGCACTTTGGCCATTCGGTTCAGACGCAGCCGGCCGGTTCGATCTCCGAGGTCTTTCGGGATGTGGAGTCCGGCGCATGCCACTATGGCGTGGTGCCGGTGGAAAACTCTACTGAAGGGGTTGTGACCCACACCCTGGATATGTTCCTCAGCTCACCGCTGCAGATCTGCGGCGAGGTCTCCCTGCGTATCAATCATCACCTGTTGAGTGTTGCCGATACGACCACAGCAATAGAGACCGTCTATTCACATCAGCAGTCACTGGCGCAGTGCCGGGGCTGGCTGGATCGAAACCTGCCGCATGCGGAGCGGATCAGCGTCGGCAGCAATGCCGAGGCAGCAAAGAGGGTGATCGCAGATCCCCAATCCGCAGCCATTGCCAGCGAGGCTGCTGCCGGGATCTATGGGCTGAAGATACTCGCTCAAAGCATCGAGGATGAGCCGGGCAACACCACCCGCTTCCTGGTTATTGGCAAGCAGCAGGTGGCGCCCTGTGGTGTGGACAAGACCTCTCTGCTGTTGGCCACCCGCAATGTGGCGGGCAGCCTGCACCGCCTGCTGGCACCCCTGGCAGAGCACGATGTGAGCATGACACGCATTGAATCCCGACCCTCTGGCCGGGGCCGATGGGAGTATGTCTTTTTTGTGGATATAGAGGGCCATAAGGATGACCACAATGTGGCGCAGGTGCTGGAAAACCTGAAGGCCGAGGCGCAGGTCTGTAAAATCCTTGGCTCCTACCCCACTGCTGTACTGTAATATCCTCTCTTTAAACAACCTGCTCCATCCATGCAAAAAACCGTTGATAACCCGTTTTTAAAACAGGCTGCCCCAGGCATCTCGGGGCTGCACCCCTATATACCCGGCAAGCCGATCTCTGAGCTGGAGCGCGAGTTTGGGATAAGTGCCCCGCTCAAGCTGGCCTCCAATGAGAACCCACTCGGAGCCAGCCCCAAAGCGAAGGCTGCCGTGGCCAACCTGCTGGATGAGCTGGCGCTCTACCCGGATGGCGGCGGTTTTGAGCTGCGTAGCGCACTGGCTGCATTTCATGACACCGAAGCCGAGGCCATCACGCTGGGCAATGGCTCAAATGATGTGCTGGATCTGATTGCACGCACCTTTTTAGCGCCCGGCTCCGAAGCGGTTTTTTCTGAATATGCCTTTGCGGTCTACCCCATCTGCACCCAGGCTGTGGGGGCGACATCCAGGGTCGCACCCGCGCATGATGGTTCAATCGGCCCAAGGTTTGGCCACAACCTGCAAGCGATGCGGGAGCTGGTGAGTGATAAAACGCGCGTCGTTTTCATTGCCAACCCAAACAACCCAACCGGAACCTGGCTGCCCAAAGATGAGCTGTTGGCATTTATTGACCATCTGCCTTCCGAAGTCATCGTGGTGGTGGATGAGGCCTATACGGAATATGTGGAAGAGACAGCCTACCCGGACGCAACCCAGTGGCTGGAGGCATATCCCAATCTGATCGTGACCCGCACCTTCTCCAAGGCATACGGGCTGGCTGGACTGCGGGTCGGCTATGGCCTCTCCCATCCCGATCTGGCAGAGCTGCTGAACCGGGTTCGGCAACCCTTCAATGTCAACGCCCCGGCACTTGCCGCAGCACTTGCTGCACTGGGGGATCAGGGGCATATCCAGCAGTCAGTGGCCGTCAATCGCGCGGGCATGGCGCAGCTCATTGCCGGGTTCAAGCGGCTGGGGCTGGACTATATCCCTTCAGTGGGTAACTTTGTCTGTGTCGATGTGGGTCGCCCCGGTGCAGAGGTGGATGCCAAACTGCTGCGTGAAGGCTGCATCACCCGCCCGATTGGCGGCTACGGAATGCCTCGACACCTCCGCATCACGGTAGGTTTGGAGGATGAGAACCGGCGGCTGCTCGAAACCCTGGAGTCTGTGCTGAAATGAAGATAACGCGTCTGGCGATTATTGGCGTTGGATTGATTGGTGGCTCCCTGGCACAAGCCCTGCGTGAAACGGGAGCCGTGGGGGAGGTGGTGGGGTGTGGCCGTGGAAAAGCCAACCTGGATAAGGCGCTGGAGCTGGGGGTCATTGACCGCTATACGCACGATATAGGTGAGGCGGTTGATGGTGCCGATATGATCT
>JALSJZ010000127.1 GCA_026989135.1 Sedimenticola sp.
TGAATTGGAGACGCTGGGAGCTGATGAGGAAGAGCTGGAAATCATAGATATAGAGGGCGAGGCATCCGATACAGAGGAGATCGTGCTTGCAGATGCGGCATCACAGGAAAAGCCACCTGCTGCTGCACAAGAGACGCCTCAACTAACAGCAGCGCCTGAAATTTCAGAGCCTGCCCCCACCGAATCAATTTTCGATACGCTGAAAGGTCTGCTCGAAAACAATATGATTGCAGTAGCGGGTGGCGGCCTTGCCATTTTGTTGCTGCTGTTACTGCTTGCGCGGCGCCGCAGTGCTGAAAGCGAAGAGTTTGAAGAGAGCATCCTCATTGATACCCAGGGAGGAGGGGATACCGAGTCTCTGGGCAGTCCGGCTGATGATACGGAAGCAGGCATCTCTGAGGCCGCAGAAACCTCATTTCTAAGTGAATTTTCACACAGTGACATGGATGTTTTGCAAGACGATACAGGCGAGGTCGATCCGGTTGCAGAGGCGGATGTCTATATCGCCTATGGGCGTTACCAGCAGGCTGAAGAGCTGTTACGTCAAGCGATTGAGCGTGATCCAGAGCAGATAAAAAGCCACTTGAAACTGCTTGAGATTCTTTTTGTCACCAAAAACGTGCAGGCGTTTACTGAAATTGCCGAAGCGTTGGCTGCAAAAAACAGTAGCCAAATGGATGCAGAAGCCTGGCAACAAGTGGTTGCGATGGGGCACCAGCTGAACCCAGGGCATGAACTGTTTGCCGATGCGGAAGGGGAAAGTGCTGCAGAGCAGTCAGCCGCCGCCGTGGAAGTGGAATCTGAAGCGCTGGCTGATGTAGGGGATGATGATCTTGAGCTAATGGATTTAAGTGAGCTGACAGCAGATTTTGATATGAATGCTGATGCAGCGCTGGATCAGGAAGAGGGGTCAATTTCAGCGCTTTTAGAAGATGATGGCCTGGATTTTGACCTGAATCTGGGGTTGGAGTCTGAGAAAAACAGGCCTGGCTCTGATGATGCACTGCTGAGTGCAGATCTTGCTGAAATCAGTACAGATGCTGCATTGGATGATGCGTTGCTGGATCTATCCACAAAGCTGCCGGATGATGGCTCTGCTTCTAAGCTGGATGCAGATACAGAGACCAGTGAGCTGGAAGAGTCACTCAGCCTGGATGGATTGGATCTGGGCGACCCCTTTGGCACCGATACGGTTGATGAGGGTGAGAGCGTGCTGGCCACTGACTCAGAATCGCTGTTAGGGGAGTCGGAAGATCTGGCCGCTGAGCTTTCCAGCCTTACCGATGAGCCAATAGGCAAAGAGGCTTCTGATCGTGATGAGCTGCCATTGGATGATGCATTGGGGGGCGGAGATTTAGGTGCAGAACTGGAGGAGCTCAGCAGTCTGGATGAATCGCTCTCAATTGACGATTTTATGGAAGAGAGTCTGGAGCAGCAGGGTTCATCCAACGAGACGCTGGATACAGACGGGTTGCTGCTGGGTGACCCTGAACCCGCAGCACCTGAGGGTGAGACGGTTGAACCCCTGGCATCCGATGAAGACCTGGTTATTGAGGATGAATCAACTGCCAGCTTTTTAATGGAAGAGCCACTCTCTGAACTGGTAGAGGAGCCAGACGAGATCGACAAGATCAATACCAAACTTGATCTGGCGCGCGCCTACGTAGAGATGGGTGATGAAGAGGGTGCCCGCAGTATCCTGGATGAGGTGATGAATGAGGGTGATGAGGCACAGAAGGGGGATGCGCAGGCATTGTTAGGCCGTCTCTCATAAACGTTTAATCCTGGTTGAGCCGAAGAGGCGCACAATGTGCGCCTTTTTCTATATGTTTGAGTAAAACCTAAATCCTGCAAGTGCTCACACTCACATAGCACAAACTATTGATCCGTATAGCGATATGAAACTTTTCGGCCATCACAATAAGGATGACGCTCAAAATTGTCATTCACTCTACGAATCAATAGCTTACACTCTGCAAGCAGGATCACTTGCAGGATTTAGGTAAAAAGTGATGCAGCGAGTTGCCTTGGGTGTTGAGTATGACGGTGCAGATTTTTGTGGATGGCAGATGCAAAAGAGCGGTGTACGCACTGTACAGGAAGAGCTGGAGAAGGCGCTGGCATCGGTAGCCAATGAGCCGCTCAGAGTGCACTGCGCCGGGCGTACCGACACCGGGGTACACGGTGTGGGGCAGGTGGTTCATATTGAAACAGCCGTAGAGCGCAGCCCCCGCTCCTGGGTTCTGGGAGCCAACAGCAACCTCCCGTTTGATGTGAATGTTACCTGGGCAAAACGGGTTGATGGGCAATTTCATGCCCGCTTCTCTGCCATCAGCCGTGCCTACCGTTATATCATTCTCAACCGCATGAGCCGCTCCAGCCTCTATCGCAACCGCGCTGTCTGGAGCCATCGGCCGCTGGATGCAGAGCGCATGCATGAGGCGGCACAATCACTGGTAGGCACCCATGATTTCTCCTCATTCCGGGCACTGGGCTGCCAGGCGCATAGCCCGGTGCGCACCGTCTCCCGTCTGGATGTTACGCGCCAGGGTGAGCGGATTATTATTGATGTTGAGGCACAGGCCTTCCTGCATCACATGGTGCGTAATCTTGCCGGTGTGCTGATGGCGATAGGGCGTGGTGATCAGCCGGTGGCGTGGGCCAAAGCGATACTGGAACGGCGCGACCGAACCAAAGGGGGCGTCACAGCGCCGCCCGAAGGACTCTATCTGATGCATGTGGGATACCCTCCTGAGTTTGAGATCCCTGCGCCTCCGGAATTAATTCTCTAAAACGGCTTTTTCTGTTGCCAGCTATCCTGTATCTTCTACCGGCTTATGAGAACACGGGTTAAAATCTGCGGCATCACCCGCGAACAGGATGCGCTGGATGCGATACGCTTGGGCGCAGACGCCATCGGCCTGGTCTTCTATCCGCCCAGCCCACGGGCGGTAACGATCACGCAGGCGGCCGCCATTGTGCGTCGGCTACCCCCTTTTATCACCGTTGTTGCACTGTTTGTAGATGCATCAAGGGAGGGGATTGCAGCGGTGCTGAATCAGGTCTCCATTGATCTGATCCAGTTCCACGGCAATGAAACCCCGGATGATTGCAGCGGGCATGGCCGCCCCTGGATAAAAGCCGTGCGCATGCGTGAAGATACCCGCCTGCATGCCATCGAAAAGAGGTATGCTGATGCATCAGCTCTGTTGCTGGACGCCTATCAGCCAGGCCGGCCGGGTGGCACAGGCGCAACCTTTGACTGGAGCGCCATACCGGCTGAACTGGCCCCCAGGATTGTACTGGCCGGCGGCCTGTCGGCAGAGAATATCGCCGCTGCCATCCAGCAGGTGAACCCCTATGCCGTGGATGTCAGTGGTGGAGTAGAGCAGCAACAGGGCATCAAGGATGCTGACAAGATTGCGGCCTTTATGTGTGGAGTTGAGCGTGCCAACCAGTAATCGAGAAACCTATTTTAATCAGCCCGACGAGCAAGGCCATTTTGGCCCTTATGGCGGGGT
Organism: Sedimenticola sp.; assembly: GCA_026989135.1. Taxonomy (GTDB): domain Bacteria; phylum Pseudomonadota; class Gammaproteobacteria; order Chromatiales; family Chromatiaceae; genus WFXD01. The sequence continues at coordinate 3,522 of JALSJZ010000127.1, forward strand.
TTTTGTCGCCGAGACCCTGATGCAGGCTCTGGAAGAGCTACGGCAAAACTATGAGAAATATCTGCATGACAAGGGCTTCCTGGCTGAGCTGGATGCCGATCTGGCGCACTATGTGGGGCGGCCTTCGCCTCTCTATCATGCCGAGCGCTGGAGTCGTGAGCTGGGCGGCGCGCAGATCTATCTCAAGCGGGAGGATCTGAACCACACCGGCGCGCACAAGGTCAACAACACCATCGGTCAGGCGCTGCTGGCCAAACGCATGGGAAAAACCCGCATTATTGCCGAGACAGGCGCTGGCCAGCACGGTGTTGCCACGGCAACCGTGGCTGCCAGACTGGGGCTGGAGTGTGTGATCTACATGGGTGCGGTGGATATTGTCCGGCAAGAGGCCAACGTCTATCGCATGCGCCTGCTGGGGGCAGAGGTGCGCGCAGTAGAGTCCGGCTCAAAGACGCTGAAAGATGCCCTGAATGAGGCGATGCGTGACTGGGTAACCCATATCGACGACACCTTCTATATCATTGGAACCGTGGCCGGCCCGCACCCCTATCCAGCCATGGTGCGAGATTTTCAGGCCATTATCGGCCGCGAAGCACGACAGCAGGTGCAGCAGCAGGCCGGCCGCCTGCCCGATGCACTGGTGGCCTGCGTGGGCGGTGGCTCCAATGCCATCGGCCTCTTCTACCCCTTCTTAGATGACGAAGCGGTGGAGATCTATGGCGTTGAAGCCGCAGGGGACGGGCTGGAGACAGGCAACCATGCGGCACCGCTCTGCGCGGGTCGCCCCGGCGTGCTGCACGGCAACCGCACCTATCTGATGGAAGATGATGATGGTCAGATCATTGAGACCCACTCCATCTCTGCCGGGCTGGACTACCCCGGTGTCGGCCCAGAGCATGCCTGGCTCAAAGATTGCGGACGCGCACAATATGTGGCGGTGACCGATAATGAGGCGTTGGCCGCCTTCCATGCATTGACCCGCATTGAAGGGATCATCCCGGCGCTGGAGTCCAGCCATGCCCTGGCCTATGCGGCAAAGCTGGCACCCACCCTGGGGAGGGAGCAGATTATCCTGGTCAATCTCTCCGGCCGTGGCGATAAAGATATACACACCGTGGCTGCACTGGAGGGGATCGAGATATGAGCCGTATTGCTGCTACATTCAAATCCCTGCGCGCCGATGGCCGTAAAGCGCTGATCCCCTATATTACGGCGGGTGATCCAAAACCCGGCATCACCGTCTCCATCATGCATACCATGGTTGAAGCGGGTGCTGATATTATCGAACTGGGCGTCCCTTTTTCTGACCCGATGGCAGATGGTCCCGTCATCCAGCGCGCCAGTGAGCGGGCACTGGTTCACCACACCAGCCTGCGCGATGTGCTGGAGATGGTGCAGGAGTTTCGGGTGGATAATGCGCAGACCCCAGTGGTACTCATGGGCTATCTAAACCCGATTGAGGTGATGGGGTACGAGGCCTTTGCTGCCGCCGCCGCAGAGGCGGGCGTCGATGGCGCGCTAACCGTTGATATTCCGCCTGAAGAGGCGGGTGAGCTGCTGTCAGCGCTCAACAGACATGCGCTGAACGCCATCTTTTTGATTGCACCGACTACGGTTGGGTCGCGTATTGAAACCATCTGCAAGGTGGCCAGCGGTTTCGTCTATTATGTCTCCCTGAAAGGGGTGACAGGTGCCAGCCATCTGGACATTGCCGGGGTCGAGCAGAAGCTGGAGAAGATTCATCGCACAACCGATTTGCCGATTGGAGTGGGCTTCGGTATAAAAGATGCAGCAACCGCAGCGGCCGTCTCAAAGGTGGCAGATGCCGTGGTTGTCGGCAGCGCCCTGGTCTCTCGGGTGGAGGCGCTGGCCGAGCAACCTGATGCCATTGCACCGGCTTTGGCCAAGCTGCTTGCAGAGATGCGCCGGGCGATGGATGCCCAGAACCAGCCATGACGGTTTTACACTGGCTGGAATGTAACCCAGGATTATCTAACATGATACGGTTTAACAGATGAGCTGGTTTGAAAAATTGATGCCCAGCCGCATTCGCACCGAAGGCGGCACAAAGGGGGCAGTACCGGAAGGTCTCTGGGCAAAATGTCCCGGTTGCTCGGCGGTACTCTACCGTGCCGAGCTGGAGCGCAATCTGGATGTCTGCCCCAAATGCGCCTATCACAACCGCATTGGCGCACGGCGTCGGCTGGATACCTTTCTCGACCCCGAGGGGCGTGAAGAGATTGGTGCCGAGCTGCTTCCTGCTGATCCACTCAAGTTCAAAGACAGCAAAAAATATCGGGATCGCCTGACCCAGGCGCAAAAGAGTACGTCTGAGACCGATGCGATGGTCTGTATGCGTGGCCAACTCCAGGGCATGGGGGTGGTGGTTGCCGCCTTTGAGTTTAAATTTATGGGCGGCTCCATGGGCTCAGTGGTTGGCGAACGTTTTGTTCGGGCTGCAAATGCTGCCCAGGAGCATGGCATACCGCTGGTCTGCTTCTCTGCCAGCGGCGGCGCACGCATGCAGGAGTCCCTCTTCTCACTGATGCAGATGGCCAAGACCAGTGCCGCACTGCGGCGCATGGCGGATCGGGGTCTCCCCTTTATCTCCGTATTGACCGACCCCACTATGGGTGGCGTCTCGGCCAGTCTGGCGATGCTGGGTGATGTCAATGTGGCCGAACCGGGCGCGCTGATTGGTTTTGCCGGGCCGCGTGTGATTGAGCAGACGGTGCGTGAAACACTACCCGAGGGCTTTCAGCGAAGCGAATTCCTGCTGGAGAAGGGCGCGATCGACATGATTGTGGATCGGCGGGATATGCGAGATCGCATGGCCAATATACTGGGTATGCTGACCAACCAATCGGAGCCAGAGGCAGAGAAGGAAGAGGCCGTACCTCAGGAGCAGGAGCAACAGCAGCCTGCGGCTCCAGAGGAGAGTGAAGAGCAGCCATAGCGTCCTCTTGTAAGTATAAGGGTCTATTCCTGTCGCTATGCGATTCCAAAACCTGCAGGGTTGGCTGGATTGGCAGGCTCAGCTCCACCCCTCTTCCATCGAGCTGGGGCTGGATCGGGTGGCCGCAGTCTGGCAACATCTCTACCCCCACCCTTTCCCTGTCACGGTAGTGACCGTTGCCGGCACCAATGGCAAAGGCTCCTGCGTCGCCATGCTGGATGCCATTCTGCGTGCGGCGGGGCATCGGGTCGGCAGCTATACCTCCCCCCATCTGCTGCACTATAACGAGCGTATTCGCATCGATGGGGAGGCGGTGAGCGACGATGCCATCTGCCGGGCCTTTGAGCGGATTGACCAGGCGCGTGGCGATACCTCACTGACCTACTTTGAATTCGGCACCCTGGCGGCGCTGGATATCTTTACCCGCAGCGCGCTGGATATTGTGATCCTTGAGGTGGGGCTGGGTGGCCGACTGGATGCCGTCAACATCATCGACCCGGATATCGCCTTGATTACCAGCATAGCGCTTGATCATACCGACTGGCTGGGTGATGACCTGGAGCAGATCGCGCTGGAGAAGGCGGGCATCCTGCGTGCCAACAGACCTGCGGTGTTTGCAGATACGAACCCCCAGCAGGCTTTGCTGCAACGTGCCGCAGCACACAACGTGCCACTGGCTGTAGCGGGTCGTGATTTTGGCTTCAATGTGGTGGATAAAGCAGGCGAGTGGTTCTGGTACAGCACGGCACATACTATTGAGAATCTGCCCCCCCCAGCCCTGACCGGATCCTGCCAGTTGCAGAATGCAGCCGCCGTGTTGCAGGTGATCATGCTGTTGCCGGATACAATTGATGTCACCCCCGAGGCGATATGCCAGGGATTACAGCGTATAGAGCTGGCAGGGCGCTTCCAGGTGATCCCAGGCCCGGTTGAGCTGATATTGGATGTGGCTCATAATCCTGCGGCAGCCCAGGTGCTAGCCGATTCACTGCAAAGATCTCCGTGTCAGGAGCGGACTCTGGCGCTCTTTGCCATGCTCTCCGACAAGGATATTGCTGCGGTGGTGCAGGTTCTGGCACCCCATATTGATGTGTGGTTTTTAGCGGCACTGACAAGTGAGCGGGGGCTGCCCGTTCGTGAGCTTCAGCGACAGGTCGATCTATCGGGTACCCCGGCTCAAACCCATACGGCCGCCAGTGTCGAGAAGGCCTATGAGATGGCGCTTGATTATGCAACAGAGGGTGACAGGGTGCTGGTATTTGGCTCTTTTTTTACAGTTGCCGATGTTTTGCAAAGGCTGTCGGCAAAATAGGGTATATAATTGCCAATTGAAATGGGCTGAGCGGGATCACTTGTGGATGAAAAGATGAAACAACGGCTGGTTGGCGCTGTAGTGCTGGTGGCTCTGGTTGTAATTTTTGTACCCATGCTGCTCGATGATGAGCCGATGGTGACCGCAAGCATTACCAAAAGCAACATCCCCCCCCAGCCAAAGAGCGACTTTCCAACCCGAACTTTTCCGCGCAAAGAGGTAAAACCGCTGTTGCCTGCTGCATCGGTAATTGAACCAACCAAAGCGGCCAGATCGACACCAGAAGCAAAGCCGGTAAAAACCACACCCAAGGCCAGAACCGGGCTCTCTGCATGGGTGGTGCAGGTTGCAAGTTTTGAAAAGCGCGCCAATGCAAACAAGCTGGTGAAGCGTCTCCAGGCAAAAAAGCTTTCGGCTTTTCTGGAGCAGGCATCAGTGGATAGAAAGACGGTATTTCGGGTGCGGGTGGGGCCAGAGGTTGACCATAAAAAAGCGCAAGCCATTCGCGCCCAGATTGAACGTCAGTTCAAGCTCAAAGGCAAAATAGAACGATACCCTTGATACCATAGTCTGATAAAATTATGCCCTCACTGGAAACACTGATCTGGGTCGATTACATTATAATCGGCATTATCGCCCTCTCTGCGCTTATCAGCCTGTTCCGAGGCTTTATGCGAGAGGCGCTTTCGCTTGCTGCCTGGATCCTCTCATTCTGGATAAGCTGGACCTTCTTCCGCGAACTGGCCGCCCATTTTGAACCCTGGATTACTGTGCCATCGGTACGGCTGGGCGTGGCATTTTTATTGCTGCTGGTGGCAACGCTGCTTATTGGCGCCCTGGTGAACTATCTGGTGGGGCAGTTGGTTGAAAAGACCGGGCTTACGGGAACGGATCGAATGATCGGCATCTTTTTCGGAATCGCGCGTGGGGCATTGCTGGTGGGCATTGCGGTGCTGCTGGCGGGTCTGACGGCAATTCCGGCAGATCCCTGGTGGCATGAATCAGTACTGGTCAGCTATTTTCAAGATCTGGCAATCTGGCTGCGTGATCTCTTGCCGCCGGATATTGCAGATAAATTCAAGTATGCCTGAGCATGCTCATTAACTCACTCTCCTGGTAATTTTACTATGTGCGGTATCGTTGGAATCGTAGGGCAACAACCGGTCAATCAGTCGCTGTATGACGCCTTGCTGGTGCTACAGCACCGTGGCCAGGATGCCGCCGGTATAGTCACCTATCACAATGGCAAACTGCATCTGAGAAAGAACAATGGCCTGGCGCGGGATGTATTTCACACCCGGCACATGATCAACCTCAAAGGGCGGATGGGCATCGGGCATGTACGATACCCCACGGCTGGCAGCTCATCATCAGCAGAGGCCCAGCCATTTTACGTCAATTCACCCTATGGCATTGCGCTGGCGCATAATGGCAACCTCACCAACTCAGATGAGCTGAAGCGTGATCTTTATCAAGATGATCTGCGCCATATCAATACCGAATCGGACTCTGAGATCCTGCTGAACATCCTCGCACACGAGCTACAGGTATTGGGCAAGCTGCGAGTCAATGAACAGGATATCTTTCAGGCGGTAGCCAGTGTACACCGCCGTTGCCGTGGTGGTTATGCCGCCGTGGCAATGATTGCAGGCTATGGCATCCTGGGTTTTCGTGACCCTTACGGGATTCGCCCGATTGTATATGGCAAACGCGAAACAGAAACAGGGTGCGAATATATGATCGCCTCTGAGAGCGTGGCTTTGGATAACCTTGGGTTTGAGCTGGTGCGTGATCTGGCACCGGGCGAGGCAATATTCATTGATATGCTGGGTAACCTGCACACCTTTCAATGTGCGGCTAACACCATGCTGTCGCCCTGTATATTTGAGTTCGTCTACTTTGCCCGGCCAGACTCAAAAATTGATAACATCTTTGTGCATAAGGCTCGCTCCCGTATGGGCAAAAAACTGGCAAACAAGATAAAACGCATCTGGCCAGATAACGACATTGATGTTGTGATACCGATCCCTGATACCAGCCGAACCGCAGCGCTGCAACTGGCGTTTACCCTGGGGGTCAAGTACAACGAAGGTTTTATTAAAAACCGTTATATCGGGCGCACATTCATCATGCCGGGGCAACAGGTGCGCAAGAAATCAGTGCGCCAAAAGCTAAATGCCATAGACTCTGAATTTAAAGATAAAAATGTACTTCTGGTAGATGATTCAATCGTTCGTGGCACGACATCACAACAGATCGTGCAGATGGCGCGGGATGTTGGCGCAAAGAAGGTCTACTTTGCATCAGCTGCACCGCCCGTGCAGTTTCCCAATGTCTATGGCATTGATATGCCCTCTGCCCATGAGCTGGTTGCACATGGGCGAACGGAGGAGGATGTGCAAAAGGCCATCGGTTGTGATCGGCTGATATATCAGGATCTGGATGATCTGATCGAAGCTGTATGGGAAGGCAACCCAAAGGTGGATCGCTTTGATACCTCCTGTTTTGACTGTGACTATGTAACCGGCGATGTAAGTTCACAATACCTTGAACAGCTGGAACTCCTGCGAAATGATAGTGCCAAGGAAGAGGGAAAAGAGAGTGTTGACGCAGGTATAGACCTGCATAATGATTGTGATATTTGAACAATATAATTTGAAGAGCTTCCCGCCTTGACAATGAAGCCCAACGGCTCTACTCTTTTTCCAAGCGCTGATTTGTCTCTGATTGCGGGCGCTATAAAAATGCAGCTAAAGCGAGTATGAAGCCCCGCTTTTGCTGCATAGCCAAGCGGGTTTTTTTATGCCCGTTGAACCTAGATTCCGCAGTTGGACGGGGCGGATTGCACTCTTGCGGCGGCGTATGGCCGTGTTGCAACTCCTTGGAATAGAATAACTATTCTACGTCGTTGCGCCTTGCCATACACCCCCGCAAGCACACTCTCCACCCCGTCCAACTGCGGATTCTAGGTTGAATAACCTGTTTTTAATAATTTTGGAGTTAAGGCATGAGCCAAGACTATAACGACTGGAGCCTCGCCACCCGTGCCATAAGGGTAGGGCATGAGCGCACCCATGAAAAAGAGCATGGGGAACCTATATTCCCAACCTCAAGTTTTACTTTCGATAGTGCCGCAGAAGCGGCGGCCTGCTTTGCAGGTGAGATACCAGGTAATATCTATTCCCGGTTTACCAACCCTACAGTGCGGATCTTTGAACAGCGGCTGGCTGCAATGGAGGGTGGAGAGTCCTGCGTGGCAACCGCATCCGGTATGGCGGCTATCCTTGCGACCGTTATTGGGCTGCTGAAATCGGGTGACCATATCGTCTCATCCCGCAGTATATTTGGCACCACAACGGTACTGTTCGAGAAGTATCTGACGCGTTTTGGCATTACCACCACCTTTGTATCACAGGCCGATATAGGGGGTTGGGAGCGGGGCATTCGTCCCAATACACGCATGCTGTTCGTTGAGACCCCTTCCAATCCACTGACAGAGCTAGTGGATATTGAGATGTTGTCAAATCTTGCCAAGGCCTATGATTGCCTGCTGGTTGTTGATAACTGCTTCTGCACGCCGGCACTGCAACAGCCTCTCGCATTGGGGGCAGATCTGGTTATCCACTCTGCAACCAAATACCTTGATGGGCAGGGGCGCTGCATTGGTGGTGCCGTTGTGGGGGATGCCAAACTTGTCGGTGAAGAGGTGTACGGCGTGCTGCGAACAGCAGGCCCAAGTTTGAGTCCGTTTAATGCCTGGGTGTTTTTAAAGGGGCTGGAGACGCTGGATCTGCGCATGCAGGCGCACTCTTACAATGCAACAGAGCTGGCAAAGTGGCTGGAGGACTGTCCAGCCATACAGCAGGTCTATTTTCCTGGTCTGAAATCACACCCGCAACATCTGCTGGCAATAAAGCAGCAAAGCGGCCCAGGGGGGATTGTCTCATTCACCGTTAAGGGTGGACAGAAGGCAGCCTGGAAGATGATGGACAGCACCAAAATGCTCTCCATCACTGCGAACCTGGGAGATACAAAAACAACGGTTACACACCCTGCGACCACAACGCATGCCAGGCTCTCTCCAGAGCAACGCAGTGAGGCCGGCATCAGTGATGGGCTGGTAAGGATTGCTGTGGGTTTGGAGGATATCGAAGATATTAAATCCGATTTGGAACGTGGCCTGGCACTGCTATAGCACTGTATTTATGGTGTGGCTCTCAGGCTGGAGGCTGGTTTTATTGTTATA
>JALSJZ010000128.1 GCA_026989135.1 Sedimenticola sp.
TCTCCTTGAGGCTGCCATTGGTGAAGGGGCGAAACTCGGCCAGCGCCAGGCCGGGGAGCAGCAGAAACAGCAGGCTCAGTTTACGGTACATCGATGGCCACCGGAATCAGGCGATACCCTTCGCTGCGACTGTGCCAGGAGGCAAAAAGCTGCTCTCCACGGGTGATCAGCAGAGGATAGTCCGAGCCATCCGCGGTCTCTGCCAGGCTGCGCGGTTCACTCCAGCTGTTGCCATTGTCGCGGGAGATTCTCATTCGCAGTTCGGTAGCTGTACCGTTGAATGATTTCCAGAGCGCAACGAGCTGGCCGGCAACCGCTGCCACCTGGGGGCGAGAGGCGGTGCTGGAGGCATCCATGGCCTGTTCGGTTTCGAGGGTGTTGCCCGCCAGATTAAAACGGCCATAGACGATGCCTCTGTTTTTCTCGCCTTGGGTAAACCAGATCATGTGCGCCTTACCATCATCTCCCAATGCCAGATCCGGCCCATGGTGAGGACAGCCTTCAACCATCCAGCTGTCATCGGTTGCACGGATGGGCTGGCCACTGATCGGCAGGGTATCCACCCCCAACCGGGTGATGGCATGATCCCGGATATTGACGGGGTAGATATGACGCCAGAGTGTCACGATCTGGTCATCAGGATCGACCGCCATGGCGATGCGGCAGCATTCACAGCTATGGTCTGCCACCCTGCGATTGGGGGCGAAGGTTCTACCCTGATCCTCTGAGATTGCATAGTAGATGGCCGCACCGGCATAGGCCTGATCAGACGCTCTGGCCTTGACCCGATCGCGCTTGTCGACCCAGGCGATATAGATGCGCCCCTGGCTGTCAACGGCCATGCTGTCAAAACGGTGGCTAATGGGTGCAAGGTCGTCATTGACAGTCTGTGGTTCACTGAAACTTCTGCCACCATCGAGGGAGCGGGCAAAGCGGATATGCCCGGCAAAGCGGGCTGCGCCCTTTTGGCTCCAGGAGATGTAGAGTTCATCCTGGGGGCCGAGCAGCAGCTTGGGTCGGTTTTCGCCGTCGTGATAGATCGCTTCAGGCACCCGGTTGACCGCTACAGGTGGTGCAAAGTGCTGCCCCAGATCGCTGGAGTGGGTCACATAGAGGTGATGGTTCTGCACGAATACAAGCCACAGCCTGCCATCCTTGCTGAAGGCCGGGGTTGGGGTCAGGCCGCAGTCGGGTGATGGCAGGGCCGATGCCTTCTGGCACGGCTCAAGCAGGCTGTGGGTAGCGCGTTTCTGTTTGGCAGCCTGAACGGCTGACAGGGCCAGCAGCAGTGCCAGCCCTGTCAGCCATTTGGCAGCAGCCCCTTTAGAAATCAATGCTGCCTTCCATATAGAAGGAGCGTTGCGCCCAGGGGTGGTAGACGAAGGCCTTTTCATCGGTGACATTGTCGACGCCAAAGCCGATACGGCTCTCTTTGGTGGGTCGGAAGTTGACCTTCAGATCAACAAAGGTGTAGCTGTCCTGTGCACCAAAGACCCGCTCTTCATCATCGGTATTGTCCAGCCGGCCATAGCTGTTGCTGGCATAGCGGATGCCAACGGAGCTGTCCCACATGGCATTGATGTGGTAGCTCAGCAGCAGGTTGCTGCGCCAGTCTGGCATGCGTGGCATGCTGTTGCCCTCCACGCTGGGATCGGCATCATGCTGAGTCACTTCGCTGTCGGTGTAGGTGACGTTGAAGCGGACATCCAGATTGGTGTCGAATACCCGGCTCTGCTGCAACATGAACTCCAGGCCGGTGGTGGTGACCTCATCAATCGGCAGGAAGGAGGAGACAGTGGTGCTGTCAGGCAGGGTGATGCGCTGGTTGAAAATCACATCATCGATCACCTCATGGTAGAGATTGACGCGCAGGAAACCGCCGGGGATCTTGCGTTCTGCCATCAGGTTGTGGTGAATACCGATCTCCGGCTCCAGATCGGCATCGGCGATGCTGGTGCTGTTGGTCGCCTCTTCGTTCTTGTACAGCTCCTCCACAATGGGGAAGCGGTAGGCCTTGGCCACAGAGTAGCGGTATTTCCACAGCCCCTGCGGGGTGAGGCCGAGAGAGAATTTGGGTGAGAAGCCACGCTCGGTGCGATCTTTGTAGTTCTCCATGTCGCCACCCCAGTTGTAATAAAAGCCATCCTCCATCTTCCAGCGCTCATAGCGGGCACCCAGGGCAACATCCCATGCCGGAGCAAAATTCCAGCCCCACTGGCCAAAGATGGCGTGGGTGAAGGTATCCCCACCGGTGGATTGCCTGCGCGAGCTCTTTTCGCCGGTTGTGTAGTTGCTGGAGTTGTAGCTGTGGATCTCCAGGCTGTAGTGGTCATAGTGGTAGCCGGCGACAAAACTCATATCACTGCGCCCCAGAAATTGCCTGGTATGTGCCTTGAGGTCGAGGGTCTCCCAGCCGGTATCGTCATATTCTGTGATGCGGCCAGAGCGGTCGTAGGTGGGGTCGGCAGGGTTCTCATCTGATTGCCGCCTTTCATCCTCCATCACATCGAAGTAGCTGAAGTTGCTCTCCATGATCCAGCTGCTGGTGCCGATTGGCCCCTCCAGCCCAACGCCGACCAGCAGGGTGTCGCGATCCTGTTCACTGACTGAGAAGTGGCTGCGCCTGACGGTGACGGCTCGGCCATTAAAGGCCGCCTCACCACTCCAGAAAGGGTTGCCCGCAGCATCGACAAGATAGTTGCTGGGATCGGTATCCCTGTCCCGCTCTTCATAGGCCAAAGTAAGGCGTGCCAGCCAGTCGCCAAACTCATAGCCGAGCTTGAGCTTGGTCAGGTTGGTGACGACATCTTCGCTGCCGGAGTCGGCATAATTGATGATGTCGCCCCCGGTTGAGGTCTGCCCGGTATAGGCCCCTGTGACTGCTGTCTCACCACCGGCAAGGGTCTTGCTGGTGTTGTAGCGGACACTCTGAGGCTGGCTCTCATTCTCCAGCCGGCTGTGGAAGAGGTAGAGGCTCAGATCACCATATTTATCGCCATAGGAGAAGAACTGGCGGTTCCCTTCAAAGGTTTCATCGGTGCCCAGGTGGTCGTAATCCTGCGCAAAATAGCTGGCCTCGGCATGGAACTCACGCTCCTGCGGCAGTTTGGTCTCGATGTTGATGACGCCACCCATGGCGTTGCCGCTGTACTCAGCTGAGAAGGGGCCATAGACCACCTCGACGGCCTGGGTCTCATCCGGTGCCACCAGTGACCAGCGGGGAGCACCGCTGAACCGGGTCTGTAGCAGGTAGTGCAGTGGCAGCCCATCGGCATAGACCATAGTGCGGGTGGTCTGAAACATGTTTGAACCACGCATGCCTACTACCCCGTTGGAGTCACCGATATAGCGGCGTCGCACCACCATCCCTGGCTCATACTTTATAAAGTCCTCCACAGTGGTGACACTGATGCTTTCGGCCTCAATATCGGTGATGCGCGTGGTGGGACTGGTGTAGTGAGTGGTTGGGGCCTGGGTACCCTCCCCTTCGACCACCAGCTCATCCAGCCTGGATGCCTCCTCAGCAGAGAGGATGAGACCGGGAGAGAGTGCAAAAGAGAGCGCGAGCGCCAGGGATGTTTTTTTGTATGTCATGAACTTCTTGCCTTGAGTGGGTTGTATCTCGTTTGGTGGGGCTGGCCACCGGATCGGGAGACGATGCTAGAGCAAGAGGTAAAGGGCTGGAATGTGGCAAAAGGTCGCGTGGCATTTTGTCGCAGGCGTGAAGGCAATTAGTGCGCAGCTGCTTTTGGGTTTTTAATACTGTTTTCTGACCCTTAAAAAACTGGCAAACCTTGGGATGCCATTGCGGGTTTTACCAAAATATTTATAGGTTACCAATGAACCTATAGGGGGTGGGTTTTTGCGTTCGGCATTGCTGAAACCGGTGCCGATTTTAAATTGTTTGTCATCCTCTGTTCTAACCAGCAAGGCACCCAGCATACCGATAAATTTCCCTTTACCAGGGATATGTTCAAGCACACGGGCTTCGGCATCCTGATGCTGCTTTACCTTCAGCAGGTCATCTGTGCTGCCCACGCGGTAGAGCGCATCACCATGATGCAGCATCAGACCTTCTCCACCAGCTGCGGTGATCTGATTTAGTTTTTCCATGAGTGTTGCATGGTCTTTTATACGGTATTGCTGAACCAGGTGGATGTAGGGGCTGTTCAGGCTGCTGAATAACTCTTTCAGCAGATTGATGCGTTTAGAAAAAATGGCATTGGAGCCTGGCAGATCAAATACCATATATTTGATTTGGCTCCATTGCTCTTTATTTGGGTTTTTTGTTCTTACGATACCAACCAGTTGCTCAAAGGTTGATCGTGCTATCCATAGCTCCCCATCCAGCGGGTGATCTGGAAAGCCTGCTGTAAACCAGCCTGGTGCCGGATAGTTATTGCCACGGCGTGACTGCAATTGATGCCCATCCCAGTAGGCTCTGACGCCATCCAGCTTTTCACTGGCCCAATATTGGCTAATATCAATCCCCTCCTTATAGATGGAGGCACGCATAAGTTCGGGGGCGGAGGCGTGGATATTGGAGGGAAAAACATAGAGCACGAGCAGGTGCAGCAGAAAAACAGTCCAGTGAGATCTATTCATGTTTGGCTATTGGTTTTTATGCGTCCATGTTGCAGCAGGGTGATCACTCTGAAGACCCTGGTGAATAGTTATCTGGAATCAATATGGTGGGTTTCTTCTGCGTTTTATCGTCCGTTTGAGGGAAGTCGATGGTGTAGTGCAGCCCCCGGCTCTCCCGGCGGCGTTGTGCAGAGCGGATGATGAGGTCGGCCACATCGACCAGGTTGCGCAGCTCCAGCAGATCGTTGGTGACCCGGAAGTTACCGTAGTACCAGCGGATTTCATGGCGCAGCAGGTTCAACCGGCGCTTGGCCCGCTCCAGCCGTTTGTTACTGCGGACGATGCCAACGTAGTCCCACATGAAGTGCCGCAGCTCTTCCCAGTTGTGGGAGACCACAACCTCTTCATCTGAGTCGGTGACCCGGCTCTCATCCCATTTGGCCGCAGCAGGTGCCGCCGGGATTTTGGTCAGTTCACGCTGAATATCCTGGCAGGCCAGTTCGCCGAATACCAGACACTCCAGCAGCGAATTGCTGGCCATGCGATTGGCTCCGTGCAGGCCGGTGTAGGCGGTCTCGCCGATGGCGTAGAGACCCTTGATATCGGTCTGTGCCCGCTGGTCTGTAATCACACCGCCGCAGGTGTAGTGGGCGGCGGGCACAACCGGGATCGGCTCGCAGGTGATGTCAATGCCAAACTTAAGACAGTGTGAATGGACAGCAGGAAAGTGCTCCTTGATAAAGTCGGCCGATTTATGGGTGATATCAAGATAGACGCACTCAATACCGAGCCGCTTCATCTCATGATCGATGGCGCGGGCAACGATGTCGCGTGGTGCCAGCTCTGCGCGGCTGTCAAAGTCGGGCATGAAGCGGCTGCCATCAGGGCGTTTGAGGTAGGCTCCTTCGCCACGCAATGCCTCCGTAATCAGGAAGGATTTGGCCTTCGGGTGGTAGAGGCAGGTGGGGTGAAACTGGATGAACTCCATGTTGGCGATCCGGCAGCCGGCTCGCCAGGCCATGGCAATGCCATCACCAGTGGAGAGATCCGGGTTGCTGGTGTAGAGATAGACCTTGCTGGCTCCGCCTGTGGCAAGCACCACGATACGGGCGTTGAAGGTGTTAACGAGCTCTGTTTCAAGATCCAGTATGTAGGCACCTGTGCAGCGGTTGGGAGAGCTCCCCTGCTTGCTGCTGGTGATAAGGTCAACGGCGATATGGTGTTCGAACAGGGAGATATTCTTGCGGCTGCGTGCCTGTGCCTCCAGCGTGGTCTCAACGGAGTAGCCGGTAGAGTCGGCCGCATGGATGACCCGGCGGTGCGAATGCCCCCCTTCTCGTGTCAGATGGAAGCCAGAACTGGAGGCTGCCTCATCTTCGCGGGTGAACTCAACCCCCTCTTGCAATAGCCAGTGGATATTCTGCGGGCCATTCTCCACCACCAGACGCACGACTGCCTCATCACAAAGCCCGGCCCCAGCGGCCAGTGTGTCGGCCACATGGGCTTCGGTGCTGTCCTGTTTATCCAGCACCGCAGAGATGCCACCCTGCGCATAGAGGGTGTTGCCTTCGCGCAGGCTGCGCTTGGCGATAACGGCAATTCGGATCTCTGAGGGCAGGCGCAGCGCCAGGCTCAACCCGGCCGCGCCGCTGCCTATAATCAGTACATCATGCAGATAATTGTTTCCCATAAGTGTGGCAGCTGTTTACCAGGTGGTGGATTAAAGCCATAATCCGCTAAATGAAAATTATTGGGTCAAGCATTCATCCTAACGTAATTATTACCTGGAATAAATATTGTCACTGCTGCGAACTAAACCGACTATAAAGGGTCAACTCTTCTATACCGAGAAAATGGCTTGCTGCTCTCCCGAGAGGTGTCGTGGATGAGTGAGCGTGAAGTCGATCAGGAGCTGATTCTTCGGGTACAGCGGGGCGATAAACGAGCCTTTGATCTGCTGGTTCTGAAATATCAGCAGAAGGTTATCAATCTCATCTCCCGCTATGTTCGTGACAGCAGCGAGGCGCAGGATGTTGCGCAGGAGGCCTTTATCAAGGCCTACCGTGCACTGCCGAGGTTTCGTGGCGACAGTGCCTTTTATACCTGGCTGTACCGGATTGCGATCAATACCGCGAAGAATCATATCGTATCGCAGAGCCGCAGGCCGCCCAGCAGCGGCGTCGAAACGGAAGTGGCCGAGCAGATGGATGCAGGGATACGTCTGCAGGAACATGCAACACCTGAGAACTTCCTGCTGGAAGAGGAGATTGCGCAGACAGTACGCCAGGCCATTGATGACCTTCCGGATGATCTGCGTACCGCAATCACCCTGCGGGAGCTGGAGGGCTTCAGCTACGAAGAGATTGCAAACACCATGTCATGTCCGGTGGGTACCGTAAGATCCAGGATATTCCGGGCACGAGAGGCAATTGATGCCAAGCTAAAACCTTTGCTTGAATCCAGTTAAATATCGAGTTGAACGATGACTGAAAATATTCGCGAACAGATTTCCGCCCTGTTGGATGGTGAACTGCCCCAACAGGATATGAACCAGACGGTGGAGCGGCTGAGTGAGCAAAAGCAGCTGCGCGATACCTGGGATCGCTACCACCTGATTAGCGATGTGATCCGTGGTGATGCAGGAGAGCGAGCCTCTCCCAGCCTGGCAGACCGGGTACGAACGCAAGTGGAGAGTGAGCCGGCCATTCTGGCCGCGCCAAAGCCAGCCAACACCACTCCGGCATGGGTTCGCCCTTTTGCAGGTACGGCACTTGCGGCCTCTGTCGCCATCCTTGCGGTTATGGCAGCACCACAGCTGTTGAATCCTGAAACAAAGGGCACCCCTGATGTTGCAACCGTCGTAAAGGTGTCACCCCAGCCAAACTATGTCCAGCTGGCTCCAGCGCCCGTTGCTCAAGGCTATCAGCTGGTGAGCGGCACTCCATACGGTAACGTCCAATACCGGGTAATGCCGGTGGTGGTTGCCCGGCCAGCAACGGGCTGGTCTACCCAGCATCCGGGAACTCGCTGGAGAAACCTGGCCAAGCCTGCTACCGAGAGCAAACTCAACAAATATCTCGTAGACCACAGCCAATATGCCACACGGGGCCCAGTGCGGGGGGTCGTACCCTACGCCACTTTTGTGGGATATGACGCAAGGCAGTAGCACTATGCTCCAGAGCTGTCGTGCATGGGTCGGTTGCTTTCTGCTTGCGGTCGCTCAGGCCGCTGCGGCCGGAGAGGGTGAAAAAAGCGTGGAGGCCTGGCTGGAGCAGATGGTGCACTCAGTGCGCACACTGTCGTACGAAGGCACCTTCGTCTATCTCCACAACACGCAGCTGGAGACCATGCAGATCACCCACACTGCAAATGATAATCAAGAGCAGGAACGCATCTTCTCTCTGAACGGTGCAGCGCGAGAGGTGATCCGCACCCCTGACTCCATCATCTGTATTTTACCCGATGCAAAGACCGTATCCGTCATGAAGCCTGAGGCGGGAGATCGCGATTTCCCTGCCGTCCTGCCGATGAATCTTGACCGCCTCTCAAACTATTATGAATTTCGCATGTTGGGGGGTGCCCGGATCGCTGATCGGGAAGCGGTCGTTATTGGCGTGATTCCCCGTGACGCCTATCGTTACGGTTATCGCCTGTTTCTCGATGCCGACCATGCCCTGCCTTTAAAGACAGACGCCATCAATGAAGAGGGCGAGGTGGTATCGCAGATCATGTTTACCTCACTGCGGGTTGATCCATCCATCCCAAGCATATCCTCTGCCATGCAGGATAAAAGTGACTACGCGTGGGTTCACTCGAAACCGGCGCAGAACATCCCCATCGCACTGCCTGCCAACTGGCAGTTCAGAGAGCTGCCGGATGGATTTCAGCTACAGGCCCGGACAAAGCAGAGCCTCTCATCCGGCACCCAGGAGGTGGAGCACTTTGTCTTTTCAGATGGGCTGGCCACCTTCTCCGTCTATATCGAAAAGGCAGGTGATGGCGATGGCCTGCATGAGGCATCAAGAATGGGGGCGATCAATGCGTATGGCACTGAGGTTGCAGGGCATCAGATAACGGCTGTGGGTGAAGTACCTGCACAAACGGTTCGCACAGTCGCAAATGCTGCAAAATATTCTATGGTAACGGCATCACAGTGATTGAAGAGACAGCTACCATTCTCGAGTGTGAAGGTGAATATGCGCAGATCAAAACAGAAAGAGCCTCGGCCTGTGGCTCCTGTGCATCAAGGTCAGCCTGTGAAACAGCCTCATTGAAAGAGGAGGCAGACCATGCCCCGGATGTGGCGTTACTGGCATTAAACCCCATCAATGCCCGGCCCGGTGAGCGCGTTGTAATTGGCTTCGAGGAGGACGCTTTGGCCAAGGCATCTATGGCTTTTTATGCGGTGCCTCTGGTGAGCTTTATCCTGTTTGCACTGCTGGGGCAGTGGCTCTTTTCATCAGAAGGCATGGCTGCGCTTGGCGCTGTCTTTGGCTTGGCGATTGGGCTGTTGTGGCTGCGTTACTTTTCAACCAAAACAAGCGGGGACAAACATTATCAGGCGGTTGTACTGCGCCGGATTGATAAAACCGAGGTTGCCCCCGAGTGCACTATCGATACAGATATTTCATCATAGGCCTGCAAAGGCCAAAGTCAGGAGTTGGTATATGTACAAATTCCAGTTAAAAGGCTGCAAGGCTGCACTGGTGGTTAGTGGTTTATTGCTGTTGGGCATGATGAATCTACAGGCCGGTTCACTGCCTGATTTCACCCAGATGGTGGAGGAGTATAGCCCCGCTGTGGTCAACATCAGCACCAAACAGAAGCCCAAGAAGTCGATGATGGATCGGCTTCCACCCAAGTACCAGATTCCTGATCTGCCTAAAGACAGCCCATTGAACGACCTGTTTCGGCACTTCTTTGGTGCCCCGCCTCACGGCAAAGGCGGGCCAGGTGGTGGTTCGCCGCATGGACACGGGTTTGAAGGGCAGTCACTGGGTTCGGGGTTTATTATCTCTAAAGATGGTTATCTTATGACCAACCATCATGTGGTTGACGGAGCCGATGAGATCATCGTACGCCTGAGCGACCACCGGGAGTTCAAGGCAGAGCTGATCGGGTCAGACAAGCGCAGTGATATTGCGCTGCTGAAGATCGAAGCAGAGGATCTGCCAGTTGTCGCTATCAGCCAGACAAAAGAGCTCAAGGTCGGAGAGTGGGTGCTGGCGATCGGATCACCCTTCGGCTTTGACCACTCGGCCACCGCAGGCATCGTAAGTGCCAAGGGGCGCAGCCTGCCGCGTGAAAACTACGTCCCGTTCATTCAGACAGACGTAGCCATCAACCCCGGCAACTCAGGCGGGCCGCTGTTTAACCTGCAGGGCGAGGTGGTCGGAATCAACTCCCAGATCTACAGCCGTACTGGCGGGTTCATGGGGCTATCCTTTGCGATACCCATTGATATGGCAATGAATGTTGTCGAGCAGATCAAGGAAAAAGGCTTTGTGACCCGCGGCTGGCTGGGCGTTCTGATCCAGGATGTTACACGCGAACTGGCGGAATCTTTTGGGCTCTCCCGCCCCTATGGCGCCCTGGTGTCCCAGGTTCAGCCTGGCAGTCCATCTGAAAAGGCGGGACTGCAAACAGGTGATGTCATCCTCAGCTTCAACGGTGAAGAGGTGGCCAGCTCAGCAGCACTGCCACCAATGGTGGGAGCCAGCCTGGTGGATCAGCCCGCCAAGCTGGAGATCTTGCGCCAGGGCAAACGCCAGACGGTTGAGGTGGTTATTGGGACACTGCCGGATGACACCAGATCCAGCACCGGCAGCGCAGGATCACGCGCCACGCAGAGCAACCGGATTGGGCTAAAGGTGCGAGAGCTGACATCAGAAGAGCGTGACCAGCTGGGGCTTGAGGCAGAAGGCGGCGTATTGGTCGAAGAGGTAAAGGCCGGGCCAGCCCAGGAGGCCGGGGTTCGCAAAGGCGATGTGATTCAGATGATCAATAATGTTCGGCTGAAGGATGTTGCCAGCTTCAACCAGCAGGTAGAGGATCTGCCAACCGGAAAATCTGTGGCGGTTTTGATCTATCGTCGCCACGGCCCCATCTTTCTAGCCTTCAAGTTACCAAAAGATGAGTGATTCAGCGCCTATTCTAAAGCTCTATTACCGCCAGAACTGCCACCTTTGCGAGGATATGTGGGCGCACCTGCAGGAGATACAGAAGGAGTATGCATTTCAGATTGTCACCATTGACATAGCAGAGAGCGCCGAGCTGGAGAGACAGCACGGCACGCGCATCCCAGTCCTTGAGACGGAAGAGGGTAGAGAGCTATGCAATTATTATCTGGATGAGCGGGGGCTGCTTGATTATCTGACATAGTTAACACCCACCGCAAGCGAACTGCGTGTTCAGGAGTCAGAGACCATCACTTTGACTCCTGAAACACTATATTCTGAATTCCTGCTGGCCAAAGCCACTCTGTTTTTTTTCAGGCTGTATTGCGGGTAAGATGGAGGTAACTCAGAATACAACAATGAGGGAAGAGGGTGAGGAGTTACCACTATTGGGACAAGGCTGGAAGTGAGGAGGAAACACTTGGCGGCAGCTGCTATCTGCCCGTTGTTGTTTGGGCGCTGAGGCAGCAAATTCCTCATCCATGAGAAGCTCCCCATGTTAAGCCAACTAAATCTTCTCGGTGGCTTTTGGGGCAAACTCAAACCGGGCTCTGACAACGAACTCCTCAGCTATCTTCCATTAAAGTATCACTGCCTGGATGTGGCCGAGGTATTTCGTCACCTGGTAGCTCTGCCCACCATTCAGCGCAGCCTGACCGCAGCGGCCAACACCACGCTGATCCCGGCCCAGCTTGACCGCCTGGCGGTTCTGGCTCTGCTGCATGACTTTGGCAAGGCCAATCTTGGGTTTCAAAACAAGCCTTTCGATCCCAAGGCGGTGCGGGCCGGGCATGTTTTTGAGACCGCACCACTGCTCAATGTGGAGCGCCTGGCAAACCAGCTTGCCCAATCACTGGATTGGGGCGAGTTGATAAGCTGGTTCACAGAACAAGAGACACTGAAGGCCTACTTTTTTGCCATCCTCTCTCACCATGGGCGACCCATCCATGAAGATGGGTTGAGTACAACAGCACAGAATTACTACCTGGCAAAAAAACAGTGGTGGATCAGCGATGGCCAGCGTGATCCCTTCCACGCCCTGGCCGAACTCATGGAATTAGCCCGCACGGCATTCCCCGCCGCCTTTGCCGGAGATGTTCCGCCCATCCCGAATCCGCCACAGCTACAGCACCGCTTCGCCGGGCTGCTGATGCTGGCCGATTGGCTGGGTTCCCACGACGCTTTCTTTCCCATCGACAACGGCAGCACCAACCGGCTGCAACTTGCCCCTGATGCAGCTGCCCAGATACTCAAAGCGGTGGGGCTGGAT
>JALSJZ010000129.1 GCA_026989135.1 Sedimenticola sp.
ATATTGGCGGCGGCAAGGTGCGGATCGAGGCGGTAGAGCACCATCTGGCACATGCCAGCAGCGCCTATCACCTGAGTGGATTCAAGGAGAAGACCGCGATTCTCGGCATCGACGGTAAAGGGGAGTATGCCACCACCTTCTTTGGCTATGGCGAGCATGGGCGCATCCACAAGATTAAAGAGTTCTATGATCCTGATTCCCTCGGCGGCCTCTATGGGGCGATGACCGAGTACCTCGGCTTCGAGATGCTGGATGGTGAGTTCAAGGTGATGGGCATGGCGCCCTATGGCGACCCCAAACGGTTTGATTTTTCCCGGCTGATTGAGTTTGACGAGCGTGGTTTTAAGGTCAATACCGAATTGGTCAATGTGATTGGCCTGCGGCGTTACAAAGATAGCAAAGGCAAGGGCTACTTCTTCAGCCCCAAGCTGATCGAGTGGCTGGGGCCAAAGCGAGAAGGGGATGCGATTGATGACCCCTACATCGACTACGCTGCCAGCATCCAGCATATTCTGGAAGAGGTCTCTCTTGGCCTGATCGACCATTATCTCGGCGATATCCTGAAAGATACCGGCAAGATCTGCTTTGCCGGGGGTGTGGCTCTTAATGTAAAGCTGAATCAACGCATCATTTCCCGACCGGATGTAAAGGAGCTTTTTGTGCAACCTGCCGCCTCTGATGCAGGAACCGCCATCGGTGCGGCCTCCTATGTGGCCAATGAGCTGGGAGATGAGATTGAGCCGATGGTGCATGCCTATCTCGGCCCCTGTTACACCACGGAGCAGTGTGTCAAGGCCTGCGAGCAGCATGCAGAAAAACCCAATTGGGAACACATCGACCAGGTGCCGCAACGGGCGGCAAAGCTGCTGGCCGATGGCAACCCGGTGGCCTGGTTTCAGGGGCGGATGGAGTTCGGCCCGCGTGCGCTTGGTAATAGATCCATCCTCGGTGCACCCAATACCGAGGGGATCGCCGACCGCATCAACGAGCAGATCAAATACCGCGAACGCTGGCGTCCCTTCTGCCCCAGCATGCTGGATCGGGTGGCCAGGCAGATGCTGAAAACGGACCATCCCGCCCCCTATATGACCTTCACCTTTGATGTGGCTGAAGGATGGAAGGAGCGGGTACCCGAGGTGGTGCATGAGGATGGCACCGCCCGCGCCCAGGTGGTGACTCGCGAAACCAACCCCCGCTATTACGAGTTGATTGAGGCGCTGGAGAAACATACCGGCAACGGCGTTATTCTCAACACCTCCCTCAACCGGCGGGGGGAGCCGATGGTCTGTTCGCCCACCGATGCGCTCAATATGTTCTTCGGGTCGGATCTGGAGTATCTGATCATGGAAGATGTGTTGGTCACAAAATAGCTGTCAGCAGCGGAACAATGTTGCACCTGGCACGTTGCATACAGCGCTTTCATGGCCGGAAATTTCTGATTGAGCCAGAGTATCAGTCACAACTGAGTGGCCTGGGCATCAATGCCGCAATGGATTGGGTGAACTATGCCAATGGCGAGCTGATTTCAGACTCGCCAATTACCCGTTGTTACCGCATCGCTTCAAACAGTGGCAGCGCCTTCTATTTCAAACGCTACATCTGCCCTTTTCGACGGGGAATCCAGTTTTGGATGCGTCCTGGCAAGGCAGCGGTTGAGGCTTGGGCCTACCGGCAACTGGTGGCACTGGGTATTCCGACACTGGATGTGGTTGCATTTGGTGAAGAGCGTGTTCTGGGTGTGCTGAAATCGAGTTTTCTGATTACCCGTGCTGTGCCAAACAGCCAGGATCTCGATAATTTTGCGCTGGGTAGCTGGTATCAGATGCCTGAGTCCATGCGGCGACAGGCCTATTGGGAGATCTCAAATCAGCTGGTGGCGCAGGCAAGAGTGGCGCATAAAGGGCGGTTCTTTCACCATGACCTCAAGTGGCGGAATATTTTGATCCACAAAGAGGGCGGACATTATGCAACGGTCTGGATTGATGCGCCTCGTGCGTCGACGATGCTGTTTCGTGAAAGACGAGGGGCTGTTGTAGATCTTGCCGGATTGGCGCGAGTTGCGGTTAGCCTGCTCAGCTGCTATGACCGGATGCGATTTATCTGCAGATACCTGGGGAGAGAGCGAAAACCAGGAGATGCGAAGCAGTTGTACCGGGAGGTCGCTGCCAATCTGAGCCGTCGGCCGCCCAAGCCTATTTCGCTACCACGCGAGTAGCTTTGCTTTTAGCTAGACGCTTCGCAGTAATTGCCCGCCACAGCCTCTTGGATTCTGGACTCAACTGCTGCTCTTGGCGATAGATTAGAAAAAACCGCATACGGTCAGTTAGCGACCAGTTGTCAGCATGGCGAGAGAAGGTGTCGAGGTCGCGGATAATTGCCTGTTGCCTGAAGGGTTGCCGGCGTGCCTTTTCGAGATCGATTAGGCGTACGTCAAACGCTTCCTGAGCCAGTGGTTTGATGAAGATATGTTTAGGGTAGAGGCAGCTGTGCTGCCATTTTTCTGCATGTAACCGGCGCAGTAGTCCAGCCAGCTTTTCAAACAGTGCTTTGCGTGCCTTGATAGAGGCCAGTAGCCCACCTTCGCCGGGCAGGAACTGGGGGGCATCCATTGGGGAGAAGCCTTCCAGTTCGCGGGTGAGCAGGATGCCCTGGTGGTCTCCATTGATCTGCCGCTGGCCAAAATAGATTGACTCCAGGGCTGCAACATTGAGTTGTTGAAAGCGGCGGATATTTTTGAATTCACGGGCAAACGTCGGGATGCCGCGGATCGGGTGCAGTGGTGATCTGCACATGTGGTTTTGTTGTCGCTTGAGAAAGAGACCGATCTTCTTCCCCTCTGGTGATCTCAGCTGAATGCGAGCGACACCACTCCAGCCTCCGCGCCGTTTGTTGGGTTCTTCGAACCACTCTGCATCCAGATTCCACAGGGCATCAAAGCTGTCCAGTCCATTCTGTTGCAGGATGGGCTGCCAACCCTTGCCGATAAAATCCATGGCTATTGAATCTTTAGGACATAGGTGCGCCACATGGCATAGTATTTGATGAAGTCCAATCTTGCCTTAATGGCTAGGCCGCTCTCTCTAAATTCGTCTTCAATCGTTGCCTGCGGGATCACGAAGCGGTTTTGATACTGCTTTCCTTTCCGCCTCGCCTCAAGCCGTTTGCGTTTCCAGGCAGCCACATTCCCATCTATCCAGAGTGAGATGATGATGGTATCTGAGGTCACTCTGGCCAGCTCAGTGAGTAATTTCATACGATCTTCATGCGCACCAATATGATGCAACAGGCGTATGCAGAAGATTGATTGAACAAAGTTATCCTCTACCGGCAGATCAAAAGCTGATCCCTTGAAGGTTTCAAATCGTTTTGCTGTCTCAGGTGGTCTGAATTTCAGTGCAGTATTAATCATGTCCTGGCTGTTGTCAGAGGCCCATAACTTGCGCTCCGGATCCTTTGCCAGCAGATCCCAAAAACGGCCTGTGCCGCAAGGCATATCCAGGATGCTCTTGGGATTACCGGCAATCTTGAGCGCTTTGGCGCAGACTTGATGATCACGCCAGTTGGAGAGGCGCCGCCAGAAACCCTGCTCATGTTTATCAAAGTAGCAGCGGGCGTGAGTTTCATCATACTTCTTGGAAAACTCTAGTTTAGTTGTTTCTGATTGTGTTCTGTTCATTTTGGATGAGGGATTGGGTAGGAGGTATCAGCCTTTCCAATGCTCTGGTATTGGCTGAATGTGTTGGTATTTTCTGGAATATGAGCACTAAAGTAAAGCATTATGTTATGTGTGCTTCATTGTAATTTTGCTGCATTTGAATTCTAATACGCAGCCAAGCAGATGCAGGTCGGGCCTTTTTGGCTTTTGGCTTTATGCTTTTGGTTGATTTATGACCCATATACGCCGCATTACCACCTGCATATCATGACAGTGCGGTAGCTTAAGAGAAGCGATTTTTGTGTAAAACACGCCCCCAGCTTTCCTGCTCAAGCCTCCGGTTACGATCCTGAAGAGGCAATGATTGCTGGCCATATCTAATGAGCGGAGAAAATACCAGATGGCACTTTTTTTGCTTCAGCGTGCTGGAGATGTGGAGCATGTTTTTCAGGCTAAATGCAGAAGTATCTGTAGGGGCAATGTGTTAATAACAAGAGATACCCCCACATAATTTTTACCTAAATCCTGCAATTGATCGTGCTTGCAGAGTGTAAGATATTGATTCGTAGAGTGAATGACAACTTTGAGTGTCATCCTTATTGTGATGGCCGAAAAGTTTCATATCGCTATACGGATCAATAGCTTGTGCTATGTGAGTGCGAGCACTTGCAGGATTTAGGTTTTATCTAATAGGCAGAATGATGAGCAAAGATCCAATACCCTGGAGCCAGCTGTACCAAGCGCGCAGAGAAGTCCAGAAACGCTATAAAAAAATATGGGATGTTCCCATTGCCAAACGTTACAGCAAAGTACTGTTTGACCATGGAGATGATAGCAGTGCCGTGTTGGAGATAGGTGCAGGAAGCCGGGGGCTGAGCAAGCGTTTGTCTGAGGCATGGCCTGATTCGACCTATAAGAGCCTGGATATTGATCGCACATATCAGCATGATTTCTACTCACTCGATGAAATAACAGGCGAGTACGACATTATCTGCATGTTTGAGGTGATAGAACATGTAAGGCCGGAGCAGGCATGGCAAATCTTGCGTAAGTGCAAAGAGGTTCTTAGGCCTGGGGGGCTGTTTTTTGCGACAACACCAAATATTTACTACCCGCCAAATTATCTTAGAGATGCTACTCATATAACGCCTTGGTGCTATGACGAGCTCGGTGCCATTGCACATATGGCAGGCTTTGAAATCCAGCAACTGTATCGTTTGTATAGCGATTCTTTGAGCGGAAAGCTGGTGCATAGAGTATTCATGTATCCATTGCATAAGGCGATGGGAATTGATTTCTCAAAACAAATCATGATTGTAGCTTCGGCTTAATGCATGTAGTTGCAAATATGGAATTTGATCTCTCAATTATTATTGTTAACTGGAATACCCGGGAACAGACGCTGGCCTGCATAAAAAGCATTATGCGTTATAAAGATGATCAGGCGTGTGTGCAGGTAATTGTTGTGGATAATGCCAGTGATGATGGATCACAAGAGGTGTTGCGTGAAATATCTGATAGGGTGGAGTTGATTGAGAATCAGGAGAACCTTGGTTTTGGCAGAGCAAATAACGTTGGTCTAAAAAGTGCAACTGGGCGTATTGTGCTTTTTCTTAATAGTGATACAGAGATAACAGAAGAGTTCATTCCCAATCTATTAAAAGAGTTTGATCTGCACCCTGATGTTGCAGCTTTTGGTTGCAAGATCCTTGGTTATGATGATGTGCCGCAGCACTCAGTAAGAGGCTTTCCATCATTAACGGCCTATCTTTATAGTGATACTCTAATTGGTGCGCTGGGGTTGTTTAAAGCCAGCTACGAGCAGTATAGAAGAAAGGATTTTAATTTTAATGCGTGGCAGAGAGTTGATATGGTGATGGGGGCAGCGCTCTCAGTTCGTAATAATGTCCTGAATGAAGTGGGTGGGTTCGATCCGCAATTTTTTATGTACTATGAGGAGGTTGATCTGTGTCGCCGTATACGTGATGCAGGCTACCCAATCGCATTTTCTCCCGTTCCGTTTATCTACCATATTGGAGGGGCAAGCTCAAAAAAAGACAAGGCGCATATGATGCTTGTGATGCGTCAGAGTTTACTTAAATACTTTCGCAAACATAAGCCAGTCTGGATGGTGAATCTTTTTCAGGCTCTGTTTAAGCCATTATTCTTAATAAATATACTCACCTCATATTTAAAGCTTGCTACCAAAGCAAGGTTGGCTATAGGGCCAACGAGTATTGAGCGAGCTGAAAAATATAAACGTCGAAAGAGAGTCTTAGGTGAGTTTCTCTCTCGTTATGCCATGCGATTTTTAGCAAGTTAGGTTTTTGCGATTAGCCTTGCGCGTCTTGTAAAATAACAAGAAATTAATTTGTAAAAGGCGGGTGCAAATGTTGCTTGTCTTGGATGTTTCAAAGGGTTCTGAGCATTTCCTCGAAAGTAGGCTTTAAAGAAAAGTGTCTTATGCAGTGGTCTCTTCCATGCCTGCCCATAGTCTGCATAAGATCACGCTGTTTGGCGAGTTGCATGATGGCATCAACCCACTCTTCATGATTAGCAGCCAGAAGCCCGGTTGTTCCATGCTGAACCATGGTGCTGTTAACGCCAGCACGGGATGAAATAACCGGCAGCCCGGCAGCCATATACTGAAGCACCTTTAGGCCGCATTTGCCTCGTGTAAAGGCGTTGTCCGGGAGGGGGGCTATACCGATATGGGCGGATGCCAGCTCTTGAGCCTCGGCCTCTGAAGACCATTGGATAGGCAGTATTTCCAGTTTGTCAGAATCCAATGAGAAGTCGGCAATAATCTTAAGGCGCAGGGATGGCAATGCCTCTGTGGCAGCCTCAAGAGCGGGAAGCACTGTTATCAAATGCTTTTTTGTCGAATGGCTGCCAATCCAGACGAGATCAATGGTAGAGGTTGGTTTGTCCGCCTGTATATTATATTTGTCGGTGTCTAGTGCAGTGGGGATGATTGTGACATTTTTATTAAACTGGAGAGCCTTGTCTGCTAAATAACGGTTGCCTGCCCATATCTGATCGCACAGAGGGAGTGTCGTTGCAAAGCGGCGCTCCCGGCCTGGCGAGGTCTCTCCATTGCTGTGACAAAAGATGGCATCGTCAAAAGTAAAGATCAGGTGCTGTGCAAAATGGCGAAGCAGATAGGCGAAAACATGCTCGAAGGTTCGTCGGACAATAATTACGATGTCTGCTCTTTTGGCTGAGTGGAGCAGGTGAAAATAACCGATTAAGGATCGCCTGATGCTAAGGTGTTCTACTTGGTATCCGGCCGCTTCAAAAAATAGGATAAAGTCTGTTGCCCGGTATCGGGTGGAAGAGGCATTTAATCCCTTCGAAAGGATGAGTATTTTTTTCTCCATATGGGATTGCTCAAACCGGGACTAATTAGTATTCATACTGTAAGCGGTGTATTGAATGAGATGATAAAAGCACGTGATTCAGTAATAATCGCGCTGTACTATAGCACACCCATTAGTTTTGTTGGTTGGGTAGGCTGGTGATCAGGTTGTCAGATGGCTTAGATCAAAGTTAGAGTAATCAGCCTAGACTTGGGGTTTGAAATACTCCATGAACCCTATGCAGCCTGGATAAAGAAAACCAATGCAAGCGGCCGTTAGGAAACGGACTGCTTGTTTGTCAATGGAACAAAGCCATAAGCCATTTTATGATTGAGTTTAAATGCACTATTAGGACAAAATCTTGTTTTTATTCCACCAAATAAAACCTAATGAACAACAAATTCGCTGGATTGCTGTACTTCTGAGTCTTATCTTCTCTCTGCTGGTAATTGCGCAGGATGAAGTGGTTAATTATGACGGTGCTCTCTATCTTATCGTTGCTGATCTGATAACCCAGGGTGAGTGGCAGGCGGCTTTTGCCCGCTATCCTTGGCCCTTTTTATCTATTTTTATCAGTTTTACCAGTCAGATCACAGGCCTGATCCCAGAGTATGCTGCCTATCTGTTAAGTATGCTCTTTTTAACACTGTTGGTGGTTTGCTTTATTGATTTTGTCCGCCTGCTGGGTGGGGATGCAAGAACCCAGATGCTGGCGGCTTTGGTGATCTTGAGTCTGCCCTATTTCAATGAGAGTCGAGATGAGATCCTGCGTGACCATGGGTACTGGCTCTTCTATCTGTTGGGCTTGCGATTTCTGTTTCAGCACTATCGAGATCCACATCTAAAGTGGGGGCTGGCCTGGAATGTTGCCATCTTAGCCTCTTGTCTTTTCCGCATGGAGGGGTTCGTCATGATGGCGCTGCTTCCATTTGTTCTTCTTATGCAAAGAGGAGTCCTATGGAAGCAGCGTTTCATCATATTTTTTCAGGCCAATGCAGTTTCATTGCTGTTGCTTGTTGTTGGCCTGCTGCTGCTCCCGCTGGTTGGAGATAATTTAGGCCGCCTGGGTGAGTTTTCCAGTCGCCTTGTTGATTTTTGGAATGCCATAACGATTGAGCTGGAGCAGAAGGCAGATGTGATTCGGCAGGGGGTCTTGCCAGAGCTGTCAGCAGACTTTGCCATGCAGAGTGTCATTGTGATCCTGGCATTGATTCTTGCTATAAAAACAGTCTCTGTGTTGTCACCGATCTACTGCATTATATTGCTATTGCCACCGTTATATTCCCGTCTGTCACTTCCAGATAGATTCTGGCCATTTGTTGCTTGGGTGGTTTTGGTCAATCTCGCTGTGCTGGTGCTGTTTATTCTCCCCACCTTTTTTCTTCAGGCGCGATTCACCATGCCATTGGTATTGGCGTCGCTGCTGGTGGTTCCTTTTCTTTTGAATGCGGCATGGAGTGTCTGGCAACAAAAGAGGAGTGAAGGCCGTTCTCCCCGGTTATTTCCTGCTGCCATGCTGGTTATTATGATAATGGCGGCGGATGGTTTGATTTCATTTGGTGGGTACTCAAAGCAGTACCATCGGGATGCTGCGGAGTGGATACAGCTTAACAGTGAAGCAGGTAGCCGCATTGTTACAACGGAGTCATTGCGTTTTTGTTACTACATCAACCGGGATCTGCCGTCTAATCAATACCGCAGATGTCAGTTTATTAATGAGCCTGAGTCGAATATGTCATTTGACTACTTGGCAGTTTATGTAAAAAAAGGGAGCAAGCCGCCAGCCTGGGCAAACTATCTTGAGCGAGAAAATCTTGTTGAGGTACAAAAATTTGAGAATAGACGTAATGATGGGATTTTCATTTATCAACAAAACCCGCAATAAACTTAAGGTAGGCATATATGCAGTTGCCCCATAAACAGTCTCTTTTGGTGCCGGTTATAGCGCTGCTTGTTTTAGTGGCCTGTAGCGAACCGGCAACAGAGTATCGTCAGAGCCTCTTCATTTTTGGTACGGTGGTGGATCTCAAACTGCGTGGCGTGAGTGACCAGCAGGCGGAGGAGGCGGTGCAGGTTGTGGAGCGGGCATTTCAGCAGATGCATCAGGATTGGCATGCCTGGAAACCGGGGGAGTTAAGTACGCTCAACCGCAGCTTTGCCTTGGATACGCCGCGCCCTGTTTCCCCCTTCTTGCTGCCGTTGATCACCCAGTCCCAGCTGCTGTTTGATCAGAGTGAGGGGCTGTTTAACCCCGCCATTGGCAAGTTGATTGCGCTGTGGGGGTTTCATAGCGATGAGCTGCCATCTGGCGTGCCCCCCTCCCCTGAGGCCATTGCCGCGCTGGTGAAGCAGGCGCCCGGTATGGATGATCTGGAGATATCAAACGGCCAGGTGCGCAGCCATAATCCAGCGGTGGCGCTTGATTTTGGTGGTTTTGCCAAAGGGTATGCGCTGGATATTGCGATCGACCTCTTGCATCAGCAGGGGGTGGAGAGTGCCATTGTAAATGCGGGCGGGGATCTCTGCGTCAGTGGCGATCACAGTGGGCGACCCTGGCGCGTTGGTGTGCGGCATCCGCAGGGCGGAGGGATTCTTGCCGCAGTCGATGCGCTGGATGGTGAGTGCCTGCTTACATCAGGCAATTACGAGCGATACCGGCAGTATGATGGGGTGCGCTATCCCCATATTATTGACCCCCGCGATGGCTGGCCGGTCAGGCATATTGCATCCGCAACGGTGATTGACCGGGATGGTGGCAGAGCCGATGCCGCAGCAACTGCGCTGACAGTGGCCGGCCCTGATGGCTGGTACCGTATTGCCAAACGCATGCAGCTGAAATATGTGATGCTGGTGGATGAGATGGGCAGGGTCTATATGAACCCGGCGATGGCTAAGCGGATCGATTTTCAGGGTGGTGCACCTGAAAAAATCATCATCAGTGACCCTCTATAGATTATACAGCATGAACAGGAGAGCAGAGTGAAACGAGTGGGTGCCCATGTCAGTGCAGCGGGTGGCGTGCAGAATGCCCCGCTAAATGCGATAGAGATTGGTGCGCGCGCTTTTGCGCTCTTTACCAAAAATCAGCGCCAATGGCAGGCCAAGCCACTGGATGATAAGCAGATTGAGCAATTTCATCTCAATATGCAAAAGGGTGGATTCAGACCTGCGGATGTTTTGCCGCATGACAGTTATCTGATTAATCTAGGACACCCCGAAGCGGAGAAGCGCCAAAAATCACTGGATGCCTTTATTGATGAGCTGAACCGTTGCCGGCAGTTGGGGCTTGTCTATCTCAATTTTCACCCCGGCAGCCATTTGCGCCTGATGGATGAGAATAGCTGTCTGGATCTGATTGCCGAGTCACTCAATCGTGCACTGGATACAACCGAAGGGGTAACGGCGGTTATTGAAAATACGGCTGGGCAAGGGTCGAATCTGGGCTATTGTTTTGAGCATCTTGCCTATCTGATTGAACGCATTGAGGACAGATCCCGTATTGGTGTCTGCCTCGATACCTGCCACGCCTTTGTTGCAGGCTATGATCTGCGTACGGATGAAACCTACCGAGAGACCATGTCTGCATTTGAAGAGATCGTGGGGTTTGAGTATCTAAAGGCGATGCACCTGAATGATTCCAAACCCAAACTGGGAAAACGTGTTGACCGGCATGAGAGTATTGGCAAAGGGGAGTTGGGAGAGGCTCCCTTCCGCTTCATTATGCAGGATGAGCGCATGGATGAGATGCCACTGATTTTAGAGACGATAGAGAGTGCGCTTTGGCCACAGGAGATCAAGTTGCTGTACGGGTTTAGCGAGTAGCAGCCAGTGAACCCTGGTAGATGCCGCCAAGAATAACGGGGTGGCGCGCCCCGGTTACTGAGGGCAGGTTGCCCGAAAGGCCAAGCAGGGTCTGCCGGGCCAGCCAGGCAAAGGCGATGGCCTCGACCCAATCGGGGTCTGCGCCATAACGGCGGGTGCTCTCAATATGGCATGCTGGCAATGCTTGCTGTAGCTGTGCCATCAATAGCGGGTTGTGGACTCCACCGCCGCAGACCAGCAGTTGCTGGCAATCAGGGGCGGCGGCTTTGATGGCGTTGCTGATGCTCTGCGCAGTAAGCGTCACCAATGTTGCTTGAATATCCACAGCTGTTATCTCTGGGTGCTGGCCTGTCAGTCTCTCCAGCCACGCCAGATTAAAATACTCACGTCCGGTGGATTTGGGGGGAAGACGGCTGAAATAGCCATCTGCCAACATTTGCTTGAGCAGGGCGGGATGGACCTTGCCGGTTGCGGCCCATGCGCCATCTTTATCAAAAGGCGTGCGAATATGCTGGGCAGCCCAGCTGTCCAGCAGGCAGTTGCCTGGGCCGGTATCAAAGCCGGTAACTGCCGCTTGACCCGGTGGCAGCAGGGTGATGTTGGCAATGCCGCCGATGTTCAGAATGCATCGGCACTGCTCGTTGCTGCCAAAAAGGGCGCTGTGGAGTGCCGGTGCCAGCGGGGCACCTTCGCCTCCGGCCGCCATGTCGCGGCGTCGAAAATCGGCCACAGTCGTAACCCCCGTCTGCTCTGCAATCCTGTTGGGATCACCTATTTGAAGCGTAAAGGGGTGCTTGGCATTGGGCCGGTGGCGGATGGTCTGGCCGTGGCTGCCGATAGCAGCCACCGCTGAGGGTGAGATATTGGCCTTGGCCAGCACAGCCTGAGCGGCTGATGCAAACTCATCGGCGGCCAGGATGTCCAGCTCGCCCAGCCGGTCAATCTCGTTATCTCCAGGGGTGGCCAGATTCTGTAACTGCCGTTGCAGTGGCGCAGGCCATGGATGGCTGTAGGTTGCTATCAGCTCGATATTGTCTGCAGGGAAGCGAACCAGCGCGGCATCAATGCCATCAACGCTGGTGCCAGACATCAGCCCCAGGTAGATCTTTGCATCTTCCATACTCATTTTGGTGGCT